>CALMFL010000360.1 GCA_937862595.1 uncultured Fidelibacterota bacterium | reverse complement strand
TTTTTTTATCGATATGACCGCCCGGATGCCGTCCTCGATGCGGACGCGCGCATGGCCGTCCGTGTCGTAAAGCATGTAGCCCTGCAGGACGTGCACGGGCCTCAGGCCGGTTTTGTAGCCGTCATGGACGACGAGGAATTTGCATTCGATCTCTTTCATAAAAACCGTAAACCGTGAGACGTAAAACGTGAAACGTAAATCATAATCTTCTAATCTCGTTTTATAAGCGGATGAATTTATCGAGTTCTTTGGCCACGCCGATCACCATCTCCTTGCGTTCGCGGTGATGGATGAAGGCGCTTTTGAAACCGTCGATAATGATGCTTTTGATGTCTTCGATATTGAGCTGGAAGGAGGTATAGGCCAGATACAGTTCCCGGGTGACCGAGGTGTCGGACATGAGGCGGTTGTCGGTGTTCAGGCTCAGGCGCAGGCCGTAATCGCGGAAGAATTTAAAGGGGTGGTGCTTGATGGATTTCACGCTGCGGGTCTGGATATTGCTGGTCAGGCAGATCTCGAGGCAGATGCGGTGGTCGTTGATGTAGTTCATCAGGCCGCCGTCCTCGGGAAGGTGCGTGCCGTGCCCGATGCGGTGGGCGCCGCAGTAGTGCACCGCCTGGTGGATGCTTTCGGGACCGTAGGCCTCGCCGGCATGGATGGTGATGTTGACGTTGTTCTTCAGGACGAGCCGGAAGGCTTCTTCGTGGGCTTTGGCGGGGTAGTTCTCCTCCGGACCGGCCAGGTCGAAGCCGATGACGCCGCGGTTCTTGTACGCGACGGCCAGTTCGGCCAGTTCAACGGAGATCGCGGGGTCGTAACTGCGCATGCCGCAGATGATCACGCCGCCCCGGATCCCGAAATCGCGTTCCGCGCGGCGCATGCCCCGGATCACGGCCTCGAGGTTGTCCATGGTCTTCATGCCCTTTTTGATGTGCAGAATGGGCGAATAGCGGACTTCCAGCCAGCGGACGTTCTCGGCGGCGGCGTCTTCGCAGAGCTCGTAGGCGACGCGTTCGACGGACTGCGGGTCCTGCATGACGCTGAGGGTGATGTCGAAGCGCTTGAGGTAATCCGGGAGGGAGACGCTGTCCTCGCAGTGCAGATAGCGCGTCAGGCTCTCCGGATCCTTGTAGGGCAGTTCGATGTTGTTCTGTTCGGCCAGTTCCCGGATGGTGTCCGGCCGCACCGATCCGTCGAGGTGGCAGTGCAGGTCGATCTTGGGAAAGGCATGGATCGTATCCCAGAGTTTTTTGTCGATATTCACGTTGGCGTCCTTGTTTAAGTGAACGATTCCTTGATGACGGAGCCCGGCGTTTTTTTGGAGTGCGGGGTGAAGCCGCTTTCGATCAGAAGCTTTTCCATGCCGCTGACCATCATCGGATGGCCGCAGAGGAAGATCACGGTATTCTCCGGGGTGACCTTCAGGCCCCAGGCCTGGTCCACATAGTTCATTTTCCACGCAAGGTCGAGGAACCCGACGTGCCCGTGCCAGGGAACGGGTTCCTTTTCCGGTGCGCTGATCATGGGAATATACTTGAAATCGCTGCAGAAGCGTTCCATCAGGACCAGTTCGTCGCGGTAGCCCAGGTCCCAGGAATTGAGCGCGCCGTGCACGACCGCCCATTTCCGGCCGCTGTCCGCCATCAGATGACTGCGGAGCATGCTCATATAGGGCGAGAGGCCCGTGCCGGTCGCAAAGAAGATCACGTTCCTGTCCTTGGGGAAATCGTCGAGGGTGAACATGCCGAAGACCTTTTCGCGCATCCAGAGCCGGTCGCCGTTCTTCAGGGCGAAGAGGCGGGGCGTGAGGGCGCCGTTCGGGACCATTTTGATGTAGAATTCGAGGTAGCTGTCCTGGCTGGAGCTGGACGCGATGGAATAGGGCCGCTTGATCAGCTGATCGGCGGGACCTTCCTTTTCGGGCGGTTCCGAATAGGGAACGCGCGGCGCGGAGGGCGGCAATCCCAGGGGACAGTACTGGCCGGGCCGGAAGTCCGGAAGACTCCACCCCAGCGGCGCAATGCGAAAGATGCATAAGCCGGGCGCGACTTCGATCTTCTGCTGCAGGACGGCATTCAATGCTTCCACAGGTCGTTTCTCCCTTTTTCCGTTTGTTGCAAATAATTGCTGAAATATAACACGATTCCGCCTTAAAACAAACCAGAACTTCTGTCCCCGCCGCGGCGTCGGCCCCGGAACGCGTATGTGGTTTTGTACATAGCTAACCATTTTTTAACATATTCAGTTGCAACAAGAATCTATCTTTTTTATATTCAAGCACTTTTTAGGAATTAACCATGGATCAGCACGCCTGCGCTGCGCAATTATGCACGGCAGACAAGGGCCAAACCTTCGGCGTTTGGGGATACCGGAGGCATAAAGGAGAAATAAACGCACAATATTGCATATCATCCCAAATTGGAAGAATAAACACATTTTGTGCCATATTAAAAGACAGAAATGAGCAAACTTTATGATAGATGTAAGAAGTGATATTGACAAGAAATTCGATAAGGATTTAAAGAATCTGACATCCATTGAAAACTCTATGATTGAAAAGAAACTCAACTTATTAATAGACTTGATGCGTGAACAAAAGAGTACTCTTCATCATTTATCAATGATTCATAAGTTTCATTACGGAGCAGATATGGATAGCTCATTATATGCCTTAAGAGTCAACAAAGATTTACGAATTATTTTATCGTCTGAAGAAGACCCATTATTTAACGAACATATTTTGACACTTCTACGGGTTGTTAAACATGTTGATTTAGATAAGACATTTAGACGTATTGGGGAATCATTAAATCAGTCATTTTTAAATAATGGGGGAATTCAAAATGGCTGAAATTAAAAAATTACTAGATGAATTTGGAATTATCTATGAAGGGAATAAAGGACTTCCACAAGATTTAAAAAGTCAGTTTATAGAAACACTTGCAGAACTTGAGAATAATGAGTGCCACAAAAAAAGAACTTTTCCTAAAACTGGACTTCATAAAGTTATTGGTATTAAGCAAGCAATTTACAGAGCAGACATTGATAAAATTTCTGGTTGGCGAATTCATGTACAATATGACAAGTCAACAGGTTT
>CALMFL010000359.1 GCA_937862595.1 uncultured Fidelibacterota bacterium | reverse complement strand
TCTCCATGAGGGCAGTTTGTTCTAATTCACGCATCGGCACTTCTCCGTCTCGTCCGACGTGGCGATCCTTTCAGATCCGTCACGGAATATTCGGTTGAGCGTGTAGCGGCAGCTCCGTTCATACTTCGCGCGGCCCGGGTTTGTGTCAGGCGTGCAGGCTCAGCATGTATTCCGCGATAATTTTTTTCATTTTGCATAGTTTACGTGATCTCTGTGATGTTTCATAATGTTATTTTTCGCATATTCGCTTTATTATCAGAGTTTTGACGACTATTATATTCTTTCAAAGTCACGTTGATAAAACATCATGCATACTGTTTCTTAATCGTTCCTTAATGAAATATTAAGTAGCATTATAGAATAACATAACTTATATTTTATTAAAATTAACCCATCTGCAAGGAGGTAATTATGAATAAAACTGACTACGCCACCCTGGCCCGCAAAGCGGAGATCCTGAAAGCCATCGCGCATCCCATTCGCCTGGCGATCTTAAGAGGACTCATCAATAACGGCCCGACCAGCGTCAACAACCTGGAAACCTGCGTGGAAGTCCCGACTGCCACCGTTTCCCAGCATCTGACCAAGATCCGTTATGCGGGGATCGTTACCAAAAAACGCAAGGGAACCTTCATCTACTACGATATCAGCAATGAAGACCACGTCGTTGAGATGATCAAAGCCTTTTTAGGCGACTAAGATCATTCCGGCGGGGACCGGCATACACGACCCCATCCCCTACAACCCTTGATCCGCTCCGTTCTTTTTACGGAAAGGTGTATGATTATGCCGGATAAAAAGAACGGAACGGCATGACTGTTTCATTTCCGAAAATGCCTGCCCGGATTCGTCTGCGCGGAGGTTATTGCGTGTGACCGTCCGAGGGTTTGTCTTTTCGGCGGTCTTTATTCTTTTTTACGGTAAATTCCAGAACTGTCAGGAGTATTCCGCCGAGGATCCCGGCGATCGCGGAAAGGGCCCAGTTGAGCCCGCACGCCCCGTAGACGATGCGGCCGTACAATGCCGTTATAACGGCGGCCGCCAGAAAGACATTGACGGCATGATTGAGAACGCGACGAAGTATGTTTTTCATATCCATGTTTACCCTTTTGATGACAAGGTGTTTGGCAAGGCGGACAGGGCTATTCGCCCCGATAAAGGTTTACTTTGAACCATAGTTCGACCGGGTTTGAAACCACGTTATCCCTGTTCCCGCCGAACTCCCCTCCCTGCATCCGGTCCCCGGACGGCAAATCCCCGCCGTGCATGCCGCCTTGCATGCCTCCCCCGCCCGGACCTTCTCCCGGTCCGCCGCTCATCTGGATCATATCCGTTTTGCCGCTCAGAATACCCACGGTCACGGTTTCGATCTCCCCGGCCGGCTTATCGCTGATCCGCTTGAAAGGGATGATCAGTTCGTAGGCAAGCTGCCGGTCGTCGATCGCCCGGAGCGACACTTTCACAGAAGATCGCCCGGAATAGACCGGCATGATCTCCATCAGCCCGTAACTGCAGAAGAGCGCCTCCGTCGGGAGGGATTCCAGCTGTTCGCCGAGCTTGAATTCGGGCCGTTTCGCTTCATCAAAGGATCCCGGTTTCCCCGCCGGCATCAGCATGTCAGGACGTTTTTGAGCGCCTTCCCGTTTAAGGGGATAATTGACGTAAATGTCCTTCTTTTTCTTTCCGGAGGGATCAAGATAGACGTACACACCCTTGCGGAGCATCTCCCGGATCATGTTTTCATCCGGGACCGTAAAGCGCAGGATGAAACGCTCATCGTCGTTTGATACCGAATAGCGGATACCGCTTGATTCATCATAAAAGAAGCGTTCTTCCTGCCCGGACGCCGTTTCGGGAAAGCTGCTGACCGCCGGAAGGGACGCACAGCCGTTCAGCAGGACCGCAAGGATCAGGATCAGCCATCTCACCATATTCTCCTCAACTTCAGTTTTAGGGGTTTTCATGCCGCAGAGGCATACGATGCTTTGACACAGGGAAAGATATAAAGTTAATAGAAAACAGTAAAACCGTATGCCGTCAGCACGCCGGCGATGAAAGATGAGCTCAAAAGCGCTCAGGACCTGTCGAGTTCGGCCAGGAGCTTGGACAGCGTCCGCAGGCGTTCCCCGATGATCTCATCGTCCTTTCTCAGGCATTCGTCGAAGAGTTCCAGATCGCCCTGAATATGGTCGTTGTCGGCGCAAACGGCAACGTTCATGGCGGCTCCCTGCAGGCCGATGCGGTCCAGCACGGGATAACGGGGATAATCCGCCGTCGTTTTTTTATAGCGCTCGCGAAAGAACAGCAGGGAACGCACGATCAGGATGGACAGATCGATCACGCGGTGCAGCGGCATTTCCTCCGATTGCCGGGACCATTTTTCGCCCGTATAGCGCCATACCTTTGCGGAAATATCGACATTCCCCCGTTCGTTCCATTGCGCCAGACCGAGCGAAAGGCCCTTGGCGTCCGATTTTCCCGCAAGCCTTCCGTCCAGTTTGTCGTAGTCTTCCGATACGATGACGGGCTTGTGTTTTAATCCTGTGGGTATCTTCATTATTACTCCTTTACTAAATTAGTGCATTACTAATAATTTTCACGGCCAATGTCAAGGTTTATTTGATGAAAAACGGTTTTTTCGCCCGGGAAGGACAGTTCTTGATAATGAAGCGTATCTTTTCGTAATTCAGCGGGGTCAGTTCTTATAAAAATAGACGGCAAGCTTTTCGGTAT
>CALMFL010000358.1 GCA_937862595.1 uncultured Fidelibacterota bacterium | reverse complement strand
AAACTGCGCGGCGGACGAAAGCTTGCGGGAAGCGTCCGTAGGAAGAGCCGGTGACTCTAAGCGCCCCGCACAGCGGTATTTCAGGACATTCGGCCGGACGGACCGTCGTTTCACGGCTTCGCTGCAATGCCCGCATAACTTGCTTGACTTTAACGGGTTGAACCGCTATTTTTACAAGCTGTATATTTCAATCAAGGTGACCCATGGAAATTCATGCTGACGATATTAAGAACAACCGGAACCGGCCGGAGCATGTCGCGATCATTCTGGACGGGAACGGGCGCTGGGCAAAGCAGCGCGGCCTGCCGAGAATGATGGGGCATAACGAAGGCGTCAAGACCGTCCGGGAGCTCGTGACCGCCAGTGCGGAAGCCGGCGTGCGCTACCTTACGATCTATGTTTTCTCAAAGCAGAACTGGAGCCGGCCTCAGGACGAGGTTTCTTCCATCATGTCCCTGCTTTTAAAAACGGCCACGAAAGAAATCGGCGAATTACACAGGAACAATGTCCGCCTGAAGATCATAGGAGACAAGAACGATATTCCGGCAGAAGCAAGGAAGGTTCTCGACGAAGGGGTGGATCTGACGAAGAACAACACGCTCATGACCCTGGTCGTTGCCCTCAGCTACGGAAGCCGCGATGAGATCCTGCGGGCGGCCCGCTCCCTGGCGCAGGACGCCCGGGACGGAAAGCTCAGCCCCGACGAGATTGATGAAACGCTGTTTGGGTCCCGTCTTGACACCTACGATATCCCCGATCCGGATCTCATCATCCGGACCAGCGGAGAATACAGGATAAGCAATTACCTGTTGTGGCAGGCAGCCTACGCGGAATTCTATTTTGCGAAGGAATACTTTCCGGACTTTCACCGCCAGGAGTATTACCGGGCACTGATGGACTATACCGGACGGGAACGGCGTTTTGGAAAAACCAGCGAACAGGTAACAGCATAAAGCATGAAAAAATTCACACGATCACTCTTATTTACCCTTGCAATCGGACTCTTCGGCATCCTGTTTGCGCAGCAGCAGACCATGCGCATCGCCAGCGTCACGGTCATGGGGAACGAAACCGCCTCCGAACGTATCATCAAATTGTCCATGGGCCTCATCGAGGGGGGCTCGGTAACGTCCACCGACATTCAGAACGGGATCAAAAAGCTCTACAATCTTCGGCTTTTCAGCGATATCAATGTTCTGGCCACCCAGGAGACCGATGCGGGCGTTCACGTTGTGGTCCAGGTCACGGAATACCCCCGCATGAACGATGTGAATTTCGAGGGGAACGAGAAGTTCAAGGATGAAAAACTGCTGGAAGAGATCAGCATCATCCGGGGGCAGGTCTTTACGCCCCATCTGGTCAACAAGGCGAAACTTGCCATTGAAAAAAAATATAAGGAAGCCGGGTTCTACAACGTATTCGTTGACGTGACCGCCGAACCCGCCGAAACCGAGGAAGGGCGCGTGGACATCACCTTCCTGATCGATGAAGGTCAGCGCGTTTATATCGACGAGATCCGCTTCAACACGAATGAAGAGCTCTTTAAACCCTGGCGCCTGCGCTGGCAGCTGAAAGACACCAAGCAGCGCGACTGGTACACCTTTTTCCGTCCCGCAAAATTCGACCCGGAAAAATTCCTTGACGACAAGAACAAACTGCTCCAGTTTTACCGCGATCGCGGATACCGGGACGCCCGGGTGCTGAGCGAAGAGGTCGTTCTGGACTCCCTCGGGAAAAAGATGGTCCTGGTGGTCAACCTTGACGAAGGCCCGCAGTACAGCTACCGCAATATCGTGATCGAAGGTCCGGAAGTCTACCCGGAAGGCTATTTCCTGAAAAGCCTGGAACTGGTCGGGATCAAAAAAGGGGAGCCCTTTAAAGAAAAATATTTTGAAATGGCCGTCGACAGCAAGATCCGCAGCCTCTACATGGATACCGGTTATCTCTACACCCAGGTCAAGCCCGAGATCACGCCGGTCGGGAACGATTCGCTTGACGTGATCATCAAGGTGGAGGAGAACCACAAGGTTTCCGTCCGGCGCATCAATTTCTCCGGCAATACCCGCACCCGCGAGTATGTGATCCGCCGGGAAATGAAGCTGATGCCCGGCGACGTGTTCAACCGTGAAAAGCTGATCCGCTCCCAGCGGGAGATCTTCATGCTGAACTATTTTGCGGACGTGGTTCCCGATATCGTCCCGGTGGACGATGAGACCATCGATGTCGAGGTCAGCGTGGAAGAAAAATCCAGCGACCGGGCAAACGCCTCCATCGGCTACAGCGAGTATGACGGGCTTACGGGAAGCATCGGGGTCGACATCAACAACCTCGGCGGCCGCGGCCAGCAACTTTCCGTCAGCTATCAGAAAAGCGCCGGAACGGACTACGTCAGCCTCGGCTTTACCGAGCCCTGGCTTTTCGGCCGTCCGAATACCGTGGGGACCAACGTGTACTATTCAAAACGCGAACTGACGGACTACTCGTACTATTACGAACCCTACGACCGCAAGACGATCGGCATCACCACGCACTTCGGCCGTCGTTTCCGCTGGCCGGACAGCTATTTCAGCGGAAGCTGGGCGCTGACCTTCGCCTATAAGGAATACTATAATGTGCGCGACGAGGACTATTTCCTCGAATACAACCCCTCGGGCATCCGGGAACTCTGGGGGAACAGCTTTACCCAGATCGTCTCCCGCGACAGCCGGGACAAGCCGGAATTCCCCACCATGGGATCGCGCTTTGTCTGGAACTCCCAGCTTTCCGGCGGGATCTTCGGCGGGAAAGAGCAATTCGTCAAAAGCCGGATCACCTTCGACACCTATACGCCCGTCATCGACAAGGTCGTGTTCTATCAAAATTTTGATTTCGGCGTCGTGGCGCCCTACGGACAGTACGGCGTAATTCCCTACGACAAGCTTTTTCATCTTGGCGGTGCAAATGCAATGAGTTATATTACACCTTTGCGCGGCTATGAGGACGGAAGCATTTGTCCGCCGAATTCATCCTATGAAAGCGGCAATGCGATGTTGAAATATTCCTGTGAGGTCCGGGTACTGCTCTCGCCGAATCCCACGCTCTATGTGCTGGCTTTTGCGGAAGCGGGGCGCATCTGGGATGACCTGAGGGACATCAAGATCCCCGAAATGGCGCGGTCCGCCGGCATCGGCGCACGCGTGTACATGCCCATGATGGGAATGCTCGGCGTGGATTTCGGATACGGGTTTGACGAACTCTATTACTATGGAAGCGGCGGGAAAGTGACGTACAAATCCCCCGGCTGGGAAACCCATTTTGTTTTCGGGATGCCGTTTTAACAAAAATAACGTAGGAGATACATTGTGAAGAACTGGAAAAAAATACTTCTTTTGCTCACGCTTGTCCTGACTGTGGCGCTTGCGGCGGATGAAATGAAGATCGGGTTCATTTATTCCGAACAGATCATGCTGGAATACCAGGAAGCCATCGACGCGATGAAGAAACTGGAAGCCGAAGCGCAGGAACTGCAGACGGTCTATAAAGAAATGCAGATGGATTACCAGAAACTGATCGAAGATTACGAAAAACGCAAACTGGTAAGCTCCGACGCATGGAAGAACCAGAAGCAGAAAGAGATCGTGGAAAAGGAACGGCAGATCCAGGAATATCAGCTTGAAAAATTCGGCCAGGAAGGCGAGATCTATAAAAAAGAAAGCGAATACCTCGGTCCGGTGCTGGACAAGATCAACGAAACGCTGAAACGCGTCGGCGAAGCAAAGGGATACTCCTATATTTTTGACGCCTCAAAAGGCACCATTGTCTATGCCGACGAAAGCCACAATCTGACCACGGTCATCCTGGAAGAATTGAAAAAATCGAAATAGAGCCCCCATGACTGGAACCGGTGAAAATGGAATCATGCATTTGCGCCGGTTTTTTTATTTGTGTCAATTATGAAAACACCGACCCGGATTTTCCTGACGCTGATCCTCGCGTGGGGCCTTCTGCCCGCCGCCGGGGATCCCGATGTGTCGCGCTATATGCGCGGACTTGATCTGCTGACGGTCCCGTTTTCCGCGCAAAGGACGGCCTTGCATGCCGGACTGGCTTACGGAAGCGGCGGACAAATCCTGCCCCAGCTTGGACTTACGGTCCCCTTCGGGGGCGCCTATTCTTTTTCGGGAAGCCTCGGCGCCTCACAAGATGCCGTCTTCGGGAGCACGCTGACCCTGTTCGGACTTGGGATCGGCACCCGGGGAGAATTTGCACGCGATCCCCGATGGGGATACGCCCTTTCGGGGGCGGTCCGGAACTACCGCACGTCGCAATCGAACAATCTGACCGTCGGCGTGGAATTCATGGCGGAACGCTCGTTGGGCAGGTTCCTTCTTGCCGCCGGGCTTGATTTGGGCATTCAGCACCATCAGGTCGATGCGGACGCGCCGCTAACGGCAAGCGATGAGCGGGCCTACACCCTTGTTCCGCAGCTTGCCCTCTATTCGCCTTACGGAAATATTGCGTTACGGGCAGGCCGCGATATCGTAGCCCTTGCCCTTTCATGGACCCTTCACCTGGAATGACGATGATGAAAAAGATCGGATTATTGGGATCGACCGGATCGATCGGCCGGAATGTGCTCCGGGTCGCAGAGACCCATCCCGAACGCTTTTGCCTTGCATATCTGACGGCGAACACCCGGGTTGACGAGCTTATCGCCCAGGCCCTGAAATTCCGCCCGCAAACCGCAGTCATCGCGGATGAGGGCGGCTATGCTTCGCTGTGCGCCGGGCTTGCCGGCACCGGGATCCGCTGTGAAGCCGGCGCCGCCGCCCTGGCGGATATCGCGCGGGACGGGGAGGCGGACGTGGTGCTGAACGCCATCGTCGGCGCCGCGGGCATGCTTCCCACCCTTGCCGCCGTGGAAGCCGGCCGCGATGTCGCCCTGAGCAACAAGGAAAGCCTGGTCATGGCCGGAGAACTGATCAACCATATTTGCCGAACGAGCGGCGCCCGGATATTCCCGGTCGACAGCGAGCATTCCGCCATATGGCAGTGCCTGGCGGGCGAACAGGACCGGGATGTGGAAAAGATCATCCTGACCGGTTCCGGGGGTCCGTTCTTGCGGCGCGATCTTTCTACCTTTGACGCCATTACCCCCGCGGAAGCCCTGCGTCATCCCAACTGGTCCATGGGCGCCAAGATCACCGTGGACTCGGCAACCATGTTCAATAAAGGGCTCGAACTGATCGAAGCCTTCCATTTATTCCATCTTGACCCTTCCCGCATGGAGATCCTGATCCATCCCGAATCCATCGTGCACAGCATGGTGCAGTTCCGGGACGGCTCGGTCAAGGCGCAGCTCGGCGTCCCGGATATGAAAGTTCCCATCCAATACGCCCTCACCTATCCGGAACACCTGCTTTCGGACTGGCCCCGCCTCGATCTGGCGGCGGCCGGCACCCTGCATTTCGAACAGCCGGACCTGCGCCGCTTTCCCGCGCTGGCACTTGCGCGCACCGCCCTTGAAAAGGGAAAGACCTATCCGGCGGTGTTCAACATGGCGAACGAACGGGCCGTCGGACGCTTTTTAAAGGGAGAAATAAGCTTTCCGCAGATCACGCAGGCTGTCCGGACAGCGCTTGAGGCGCATGAAGCCCTGGATCCCTTGTCCCGGGAGGACCTTTTATTCTTATGCAAATTGAATTAAAAAAATATTTTTTATTTGGCAGGGAAGACCTATATTAAGAAATCAAATTAAGTAGGGAAAGTATGAACGAGCTCATTGCTGTCGTTGATGACGAAAAAAGTATTTTAGAGTTAACCAGCATCCACTTAAAAAAATCCGGGTTTCAGGTCGCTACCTTCAGCAGCGCGAACGATTACCTTGAGTTCATTAAGAGCACCACGCCGGATGTGACCATCCTGGACCTTATGCTCCCGGATATGGACGGCATGGACATGTGCAAATTCCTGCGCCGTGACAGTAAATTTGATGCGATGTCCATCATTATCCTGTCGGGCAGGATCGATGAGTCCGATACCATTCTGGGTCTGGAGCTGGGCGCGGACGATTACGTGAAAAAGCCTTTTTCACCCAAGGAGCTTGCGGTCCGCGTCAAGACCGTCCTTCGCCGCAAACAGCCGCAGGGCGCCGCAGCGTCGAACAACGAGATCAATATCAACAACGTGATCATCATCGATCTCGACCGCTACGAGGTCAAGGTCGACAACGAGGTCGCACCCCTGACCCCGACCGAATACCGCATTCTGAAGATGCTCGCGGAAAAGAACGGAAATGTCCTGAAACGCGAGGAGATCCTCTACAATCTTTGGGGGAACGAAAAGATCGTGGTCGATCATACCGTTGACGTGCATATCAAGCACCTTCGGGAGAAATTGGGGAAATACGGGAACATGGTCAAGAACGTCCGGGGCGTCGGGTACAAACTGGCGGTCTGAGTTTCGAATATCGCATATCTTCTATATCAAGCCGGAAATTCCGGCTTTTTTTATTTGGCAAATGTCTCTGCAAACCTCTCAGGATCACGTAAATACAACGATGCGCCCTGTGGCGGGAACGGGGCGGATAAAAAAACATTTGCATGAAAATTTAAAAATCGTATATTCCCGCAGTTTAAAAACGCACGAATGAAAATGAATGGAAAAACGACACAAGGGTGTAGTGCAAGCATGAAAAACAGGTATAATAACAGAAGAATAAAACGCCGGACAGAACCCCGGCGGCTGACGCTTTTGTCGTTATCGACCGCGGATGTTCAGATTTTATAGAGCCGTCACGAGTTGACGGCTTTTTTGTATAAAGCGGAAAAAGGATCAAAGGAGGATAACATGCGGCAGAGAGGACAAACAGTTGCGGGAAATCCGAAGCGGCGCCCGTCGTCGAAGCGGAAGCTGTTTGCAATACTGGCCGTCATTTGTTTGACGGCTTTTTTATATGCGAACGAAAATAACGGAAAGATCAGCGGACGCGTGATCGATCAAAAAACGGGCGGACCCCTGATCGGGGCGAATGTGATCGTTAAGGGAACGTCCTTTGGCGCCGCCACGGACCTGGATGGATATTATTTCATTTCCGGTCTGTCCGCCGGCGTTTATCATTTGCTGGTAAGCTATGTCGGGTATGAGGCGCAGGAAATTCAACATGTTTCCGTCGTCGCCAACGATCAGAACCGGGTGAATATCGCCCTGTCCTCCATGGTCATGAATCTGAACGAAGTGGTGGTGCAGGCGAATGCCAAAGCAAATACCGATGCCTTTATTCTGGCGGAACAGCAGGGCAGCGACAAGATCCAGGACGGCGTATCCGCCGACCAGATGTCCCGCTCCGGCGACGGCAATGCCGCCGACGCGGTCCGGCGCATTACGGGCGTCTCGGTCCAGGACGGCAAATATGTCTCCGTCCGGGGCTTGAGCGACCGTTACGTATCCACCTCGATGAACGGTGTTCCGGTCCCCAGTCCCGAACCCGAAAAAAAGAGCGTTCCCCTGGACTTGTTCACCGCCGGCATTCTGGAGAGCATCACCGCCTACAAGACCTATACGCCGGACCTGCCGGGCGTCTTTGCGGGCGGGGCCGTCAACATCAGGACAAAGGCTTATCCCGACACCCGGATATTGAATGCCAATTTCGGATTAAGCGGAAAGACGAGCTTGCTGAATGCAGACTATATGGCCGGAACGAGAAGCGGCACGGATTATTTCGGATTCGACGACGGGACCCGCGCACTGCCCGATGCGATCCCTTCAGGCACTATGCTAAGCGAATGGTCCCCGCTTCCCGGATATTCCTACAGCGAGTGGAAGGCGCAGCTGGGTTATTACGGACAAAGCTTCCGGACAGATTTTACGATACGGCCCGCCCGGATCGGCCAGCCGCTCAGTCTGGGCCTGAATTACGGAAATCGTTATGCCGTGTCGAATGATTTTGAATACGGGTTTTATACAAACCTGAATTTTTCGAACGGATACAGCTACAGAGAGGAGATCTACCGGCGCTATGCCGTCTCCGATTCGGAGATCATATCCCGCACGGATATTGAAAATAAGAGAAGCGCGTACACAACGAACATGAGCCTGAGCGGCTCGACGGGCTTCAAGCTGAAGAATAGGCATAAACTCAAATTGTACGGCCTGTACACCCATAATTCGGAATCATCCCTTACCTTCGGTCAGGGACGTACGCCCAACCTGGATGAGGACGGGATCTTTATCAAAGAATACTTTGTGGAAAAAAGCATTCTGAACGGCACCCTGACGGGGGATCACGCCTTTGAGGACATCCTGAAAAGCCGGCTGGAATGGGCCGCAAATGCCGGAATTTCCTTTTTAAGCGAACCGGATGTCAGGAGCCATAATTATAAGTATATCTCATCCGGGGATTATTATGAGATCGCCCGTTCAAGCGCCAAAGCCGGTCAGCGGTATTTTACGGAGGGTTTTGACCGGAACGCGAACGCAGACCTTAATTACCGGAGCGAGCTGCATGACGCGTTCAACGAGCTTTACACGCTGAAGGCCGGCGGCAGGATACAGTATAAAGACCGGAATTTTAAAAAACGGAATTTTTATCATGAATATTCTGACGGAGCATGGCCTTCCGCCCTCGTGCGCGTAGAGGGGAATGCCTTCGGCGCCGTCTTCAGCGACTCCAACTTCGTCTCATCCGCGGACGAGGCGGGGCTGATCCTGCTGGAATCGACGGACGTGGCCTCCCGCAACGCCTACTGGGCCAATGAGTTTATTACCGCGGTCTATATGATGGCGGATATTCCGCTGGGTTTCAACCGTCTGGAATATCTGAACAGATTCCGTTTTATCGGCGGGTTCCGCTACGAATACTACGGCCTGGACCTGATCCCTTATAATCCGGTTACCGGACTGCAGTATTCAAGTCCGCTCATTGATGACGGCCGTACCCCGGTTGAAGCCAATATCAGCGAGCATGAGATCCTTCCCAGTCTGAATCTCCAGTATGAGATCATACCGTCAATGAAATTAAGGCTTTCCTACAGCAAGACCGTCGCCCGCGCCGAATTCCGCGAGATCGCCCCGTTTGAGTTCCAGCAGTTTTACGGAGGAAGCGCCGTGGTCGGTTACCCCTTTTTAAAGACCACCGATATTTACAACTACGACATTCGATACGAATGGCATCACGGCGCCGGGGAATTGCTGGCCGTCGGGGTGTTCTTCAAGGAGTTCATCAACCCGATCGAGATCTCTCAGATCGAGACCGCGGATGAATCGTACCTGACCTATCAGAACGCCCTAAGCGCCGGGACGCAAGGCCTTGAGATCGATCTCCGGAATGACCTGGGATTGATCGATCCCGCAAAAGGCCGCCTGATGGCGATGTTCAATACGACCCTCAGTTTATCGGAGGTCCGCGCGGATGACATGATCACCCTGTTCAACGGCGTACGGATCCGGAATAATTCCACCACCCTGAACCGTCCGCTTCAGGGACAGTCGAATATCATGGCCAACGCCACCTTGTCCTATACTGGTATCAAAGGGTGGAATGCGGCCCTTGCCTACAATACCTTCAGCAAACGGTTGTCGGCGCTGGGGAGCGGATCCATCCCGAATGAATATGAACTGCCGTTCCATTCCCTGAACCTGACCCTGAGCAAAAAGGTCCGGAACATCCGGCTCAGTGTCAAAGCGAGCAACCTGCTGAACGCCACCGTGCGTTTCGGAATCGTTGATACGGAGAACTCTTTTTACGCCACCCGCGCCTACCGGCCGGGGATCGGCTACGGCGCAAGCATACAGTATGTGTTTTAAATAAACGAACTCAAAACCAGAAGGAGAACAAATGAAGACGACATACTACCCGGGGGTCGCCATGCTGGCGGTGCTGTTAACACTTAGCGGATGCGATCTGTTTGAGGGAGGCGGCAATAACGGCGGCACGACCTACCCCGGCTATGATGTGGTCCTGGACGGGAACATCAGCGCCGATATGACCCTGCATGCCGATGACGCCATTTTGCTGGCCGGCCAGACCTTTGTGGATTCCGGCGTGACGCTGACGATCGAGCCCGGCACCACCATCGAATCCCTTCCCGACGACGGCGAAGGCCTGGCGCCCTGCCTCGTCATTAAACGGGGCGCCATGATCATGGCTCAGGGAACGGCAACGGCTCCGATCACCTTTACCTCAAATCTCCCGGACGACCTGAAGGACCGCGGATCCTGGGGCGGCTTGATCATTTTGGGCAAAGCGCCTATCAATAAGAGCGGGGGACAGGCCTTCGTCGAAGGACTTGTCGGCGTTCCCTACGGCGGCACGGACCCCGCTGACAACAGCGGTATTCTCAACTATGTCCGCGTTTGGTACGGCGGCCGCTCGAT
>CALMFL010000357.1 GCA_937862595.1 uncultured Fidelibacterota bacterium | reverse complement strand
GACGTTCGCCAGGGTGATCAGGGTGAAGTTGGCGGCTTTGTTGGTGATCCTCAGATAATGCAGGGGAATAAGGAACAGGCCGTCCAGCATCAGGATGCCGGCCGTCATCCGGATCAGGCGCACATACTCCTGCGTGTGCAGGAGCACCCGGCCGATCGCGGGCGCAAAGGTCCAGATCATAAAGGAGAACAGGATGCTGCTGATCAGCAGGGATGTCAGGACGGTCGTGAACACGTCGCGCTGATCGTAGCCCTCATCCGTGCCGGCTTTGGAATAGTAGCGGATGAATGCGCTTTCGAGCCCGTAATGATAAAGGATGTTCATGAACGCGATAAAGGCGTATATCAGGGAAACGATGCCGTACTCTTTCGGAGAGAAATGATAGGAGTAGAACGGCAAAAGGAGAAAATTGATCATGCGGGCAATGACATAACCGAAGCCGTAGACGAGGGTCTGTTTACTGAGTCTGATGATATCCTGTTTAACCATGGTGTCCCGTTAGATGATGTTCAGCATGAGCGTGTCCCGGAAGATGCCGCCGGCGCCGAAGCTTTCCTTGAAGCGCGCCAGGCCGTAATTCGGTTCCATATTGACGGTAAAAATGCCGTAATCGAGGTAGAGGAAGCCGCGCCGTATGCAGTCTTCGATCACGTCCTTGAAAAGGACGTTCACGCCGCGGTATTCCTGATACTGTTCGTTATGGGAGATATAAAAGGCGAGCGTGACCTGAGGATTCGCGTCGAACATGACAATTCCCGCGATCATGGTGCGGTCGAGGTAGGCGCCGTAGAGACGGATGCGGTCCGGATAACGCTGCTTCAGGTTCAGGAGCTCCTCGAGGGTGTGCGTGGGTTCCACGCCGTGCCGGATCTTCAGATTGTTCCGGAGTATGTCGTAAAAGGCCGCGTAATCGTCGCTGATGCGGACGCTCACCCCCTGTTTTTCTCCCCTGCGGAAGGCGGTGCGGTTGCTGCTTTTGAATTTTGCGACGTTCTTGTCGATATGGTCTTCCAGTTTCAAGACGGAGGATATTTCGCGTTTTAGGTAGGTATAGCCCTGGCGGAAGCAGGAAAATTCAAGATAATTGTTCAATTGCCTGTTGTAGATGTCCGGCGGCAGGGTCATGATGATCCTGTCGAAACCTTCGCGTCCGGCATATTCGTTCAGCGCCCGGACGATCTTCATGTTCATTTCTACGCCCTGGCCGGCCGGCTGAACAAGGCCTCCGTAACTGCTTCCCCGGTGGGAATGAAGGGTGCGGATCCCGTCCGCCTTGTGGTCCACCGCCGGAAAAAGGGCGACCGGCTTCGCGTCCTGCAGTAAGACCAGCGAGTGGTCAGTAAACCTGTCTGCGGGATGATAATTGAGGAAATGGCGTTCGTGGAACAGGGTGCCGTTGTTGGAACTGCGGACAAATGCATCCCAGAAACCGTGTTCCTTTTCATGGAAGCGCAGAACGTCGATCATAGGGGGTCCTTTTCGGCGTGTCGTTCATTTTTCAGGATCAGTGCGGAGGTATACCCGACCACACTCGTGTCATCGGACAGGACCTGCCCCGAGTGACTGTAACCCAGCGTGCGCACGCGGTGAAGCGCGGGATCCAGTCCCCGGAATACCGAGAGGACCGGTCCGGCGCCGCAGGCTTCCGCCTTTCCGTGCGCAACCGCCTCACAAAGCTCTTCATCCTTCCCTTCCGATAGCAGGCGGATGAACAGGCTGTCCATTTCCTCCGCGTCGCGGGCGGGATGAAAATGCGAAAGGTCGCTGCTCGCCACGAAGAGGATGCCGTCCCCGAATATATTGCTGAGCTCACGGACGCAGTCTGCGCCCCGGCGCACCGTGTCCGCGCTTTGATCGCCCATGACCATCGGTAAAATGGGAATATCCCCGAGCACATACTGCAGAAAAGGTATCTGAACTTCCAGCGCATGTTCTTCCCGGTGCCCCGCGAACGATGCGGCGACGCCGTCGCAGCGGAGCGCGGCCTCGCGAGCTTCCGGATGGACGGGACAGTCGCCCAGGGGCGTCCGGTACCCTTCGCCGGGATAAACCGATATCCCCGGAAAATACTCGCGGTGGCTCGGACTGACGATACAGACCAGCCGATAGCTTCGGCCTTTCAGGTGTCGGTACGCCTTTGCAGCCTGCGCTCCGGAGAACACATAGCCTGCATGCGGCGCCACCAGGCCCGAGATCATCCCGCGTTCGGGTGCAACGCCGCGTTCGGCA
>CALMFL010000356.1 GCA_937862595.1 uncultured Fidelibacterota bacterium | reverse complement strand
TTTACAACGATCTTGTCTTCCTTGTTCCTCCGGGCGATCTCGCCGCCGATCAGCGCATGGGTCCCTTCCACATTCCTGTCAATGGCTTTGCCGATGTCGTGAAGGAAACCGGCGCGTTTGGCCAGGGCTCCGTCAAGCCCGAGTTCCGCGGCCATAAGGCCTGAAAGCCAGCCGACCTCAATGGAATGCTTCAAAATATTCTGACCGTAGCTCGTACGGTATTTCAGACTTCCGATATAATGCATCATTTCTGCATTGAAGTGCGGCAGGGCCAACTCCATCGTCGCTTCCTCCGCCGCCTGAATAATGGATTCCTCCACCTCTTTGCTTGCTTTTTCGATCATTTCCTCGATCCGCGCGGGATGGATGCGTCCGTCGTGGATCAGTTTCTCCAGGGCGATGCGCGCCACTTCGCGGCGGACCGGGTCAAAACCGGAGAGCACGACCGCTTCGGGCGTATCGTCGACGATCAGTTCAACGCCGGTCAGCGCCTCAAAATGACGGATGTTGCGCCCCTCGCGCCCGATGACCCGTCCTTTCATCTGATCGTTGGGAAGCGGAACGACCGAAACGGTCGATTCCGAGGTATGGTCTGCGGCGGAACGCTGGATCGCCTCGATGATGATCTTTTTGGCTTCTTTGTTCGCATTCAGGATGGCGGTCTCTTTGATCTCTTTGACCTTGATCTGGGCTTCCACCCGCGCCTTCTCGTACAGGCTGTCCTTCAAGGTCTGTTTCGCTTCGTCGCGGGAAAGGCCGGCGATCTTTTCGAGCCGGACCTGCTGCTGGTCGATCAGGCTTTCGATCTCGGCTTCCCGGTCGTTCACCTTGCGTTCCTTGCTCTTCAGGTCCTGTTCGAATTTCTGCAGGGACTCGTAACGCTGATCCACGCTTTCCGTCTTTCTGTCCAGATTGCTTTCGCGTTTCTGCAATTCCTTCTCGCCATTGCGGATGTCACGCAATTTCTCATTGTATTCATCCTCGCTCTTCTGCTTGATACGGAGGGCTTCATCTTTCCCTTCCAGTATCAATTCTTTCTTTAGGGTTTCACCTTCTTTCCGGGCGCGTTCCAGCAGATCGAATTCGTATTTTTTCATGCTCCCGAATTTTGCGCGAAAAATTATGAATACAATAGATGCCGCGATCAGTGCTGATATTAAACCAACAAGGAAATAGTACATGTCGACTCCTTTTCTTAACCGGAGCGCTTAGGTATTGAGATGGTCATCGATAAGTTTTATCAATGATTCAGAATGGTTCTGAATGTATTCCTCAACGGATTGGGTATCTTGCTTCATTTGAAATAATTCACCAGCGATGTTCAGGGCCGCAATGATGGCGATCTTATCAAGAGCGGTCGTGCCGGGCATGTTCGCTCCGACTTCCATCATCTTTTCATTCACATAGGCCGCAACCTTGTGAATGAAAGCCGGATCTTTTCCCTTGAGAGGAAATTCCTGGCCGTAGATGGTGACCTTTGTCGGTTTTTCCTCGGGAAATTCCAGTTCAACCGTATTGGGGTCGGGGTCATACTTGTGCATGGTCGATCCACTCCGATATTTCCGCCAATTTTGAAGTCAGGCGCTCGATCTGGTCTTTTGTCAATACGACCGAGTCCTTGCCTTCTTGCCCCTTTTGGTTTTTCAGAACTTCGAGGGTTTGGTGTATTTTTTTTTCTAAGATTTCAAAAGAGCTGATATCCATTACCTTAGCTGAGCTCCATATTGATTCTTTAACCGTTCAAATAACTTATTCATTACATCATCAATTTCCGAATCCGTCAGTGTCGTCTGATCACTTCTGAATTCCAGGCGGAACGATAATGCCTTTTTATCTTCACCAAGTTTCTTATCGTCAATGTACATATCATAGAGCACAAGGTCAACGAGATATTTGCCCCCGTGCTGATTAATTTCATTCAGGATGGATACCGCCTTGAGCTTTTTGTCCGTAACCAGCGAAATGTCGCGGAAGATGGACGGGAACTGGGGCGTCGGGCTGTATTTCCGTTGCGGCGCGTACCAGCCGAACAATTTTTCGATCTGCAGTTCCATGACCGCCACGGGATAGGCAAGCTGCAATTTTTCAAATGCGTCACGGCGATATTGCCCGATCTTTCCGATCACATGTTTCTTCACAACGATATCGTACAGAATGTCGAATTCGTCCCGTCCCTCGCATTCTTTCAATTTGTAATTAAAGCCCAGGGTCGTCATCAGGTCGTCCAGAACCCCTTTAAGATAAAATATATCCGCGGCCTTGTCTTCTTCGGTCCAGTTCAGGCCCCATAAGGGGGAACAGCACAGTACGCCCAGATGATGGTGCTCCCGTGCGCCGGTTTCGGAATGCTCGTCCTTTTCGATCACGTTCGCCAGTTCAAAAAGCCGGATATTGCTGCGTTTTTTCAGTGCGTTGCTCCGCAGGCTGGTGAGAAGGGGCTGGATCATGTCGGTCCTGAGCATGTTCATTTCAAGGGAGAGGGGATTCAGGATCCTCAGGGGTTTGTAGCCCCAGATCCCGGCATGTGCCGTCGTTTCGCCGACCAGTGAATTGTTGACCGCTTCGTGCATGCCGTGCCCGACAAAGAAATTACGGAGATCCGTAATAAAGGGATGAAATTTGTCGTAGTCTTCCGCCACGGAAAGGGTCATCCGGGCCATGGAAGGGATCTTGTCCAGGTAATTGATGCGCAGCACTTCTTCCACAAGATCGATCTCGCGCTCGACGTCCGGACGAAAGGTCGGGACCTTGACGGTAAGGGAGGCTGCGTCTTCACGGACCGGCTCAAAATCAAGTGCGGTGAGGATCTGCCGGCATTCGGGGATGGTGATGCCGATGCCGGTAACGCGCGTGACATAGTCTGCGTGCAGGGTGACTTCCCGCATTTCTGCGGGATGCGGATAGATATCGATCATACCCTTTGCAAGGGTCCCGCCCGCCAGGTCCAGGATCAGGGACGCCAGACGGTCCTGAGCATACGCCAGGGTTCCGTTGGGATCCGTGCCCCGCTCGAAGCGTTTGGAGGCGTCGGTGGAAATTTGTTCCTGTTTGGAGCCTTTCCGGATCGTTGCCGGATCGAAATAGGCGCTTTCGATCAAGACGCTGACGGTGTCTTCATCCACTTCCGACAGGGTGCCGCCCATGATCCCGGCAAGCGCAAGGGGCTTCTTCTCGTCACAGATCAGGAGCATATCCGCGCTTAATTCACGTTCTTTATGATCAAGCGTTTCAAATTTTTCGCCCGCGGCGGCAAAGCGGACATTGATCATCTTTCCTTCCAGCTTGTCGAAATCGAAGGTATGAAGGGGATGGCCCGTTTCCATCAGAACATAATTCGAGGCGTCGACCACGTTGTTGACCGAGCGCAACCCGCAGGCTTCAAGGCGTTCCCGCAGCCAGGCGGGGGACGGCGCAATATGCACGCCCTCGATAACGCGCGCCGTATAGCGCGGACATCCTTCCGGTGCGGCGACGGTGACGCGGGCAAGACTGTGAATGTCCGGCCCCTTTTCCTCAAGCCGGACCGGCGCCTTCCGAAATGTCTTCCCGGTGATCGCGGCTATTTCTCGCGCAACGCCCCAGTGCGACATCGCGTCGGGACGGTTGGCGGTTATATCAATATCCAGGATCTTATGGGACGGGAAATAGTCGCTGAACGGCGTTCCCACCTGATGATCGTCCGATAACACCATAATACCGGCGTGATCGCCTCCAAGTCCGAGTTCGTCCTCGGCGCAGATCATGCCCTGCGATTCGATGCCGCGCAGCGTGGCTTTTTTAATTTGAAAATCAGGGCTTAAATACGTGCCGATCGTTGCGACGGGCACGATCTGCCCGGCCGCCACATTGGGCGCGCCGCAGACGATGTTCAATGGCTCGCCGCTTCCGGTATCGACGGTGCAAACCGACAGGGTATCGGCGTCGGGATGCGCTTTTTTATCCAGCACACGCCCGACGACCACGCCCGCGGGAACGCTTTTTCCCGCTTCCTTCAGAACGCATTCAAGGCCGGCAACCGTAAGTTTTTCGGCCAGTTCCTCCAGGGGAATGTCGATATCGATATAGTCTTTTAACCAATCTATTGAAACGATCATATGTCACTTCCAGAACTAAAACTGTCGTAAGAATTCCACGTCATTTTCAAACAGGATCCGGATATCGTTGATCCCGAGCCGCATCATCAGCATGCGTTCCACGCCCAGGCCGAAGGCATAACCGGTGTATTTTTCGGGGTCGTAATTGACCGCCTTCAGAACGTTCGGGTCCACCATCCCGCAGCCCATGACCTCCAGCCATCCGCTCTGTTTGCATACTCGGCATCCTTTGCCCCCGCAGAGGAAACATGAGATGTCGACTTCCGCCGAAGGTTCCGTAAAAGGGAAAAAACTGGTGCGGAACTTCATTTTTACATCTTTTCCGTAATACATGCGGCAGAAAAGCTCTATCGTGCCTTTCAGATCGGAAAAGGTGATGTCCTTGTCGACATACAGGCCTTCGATCTGGTGAAAGAGACAATAGCTTCTCGCGCTGATCGCTTCATTGCGGAACACGCGCCCGGGGGCGACGATCCGTACGGGAGGCTCATGCGCGGACATATAGCGGGTTTGCACCGGCGAGGTGTGCGTCCTTAGAACGCCCCCGCCCTCTGTGTAGAAGGTATCCTGCATGTCGCGGGCGGGATGATCGGGGGGAAAGTTCAGGGACTCGAAATTGTACCAGTCCGTCTCGACCTCGGGGCCGTAGGCGATGTCAAACCCTAGGCGCTGAAAGATCGACAGCATGTCATCCACCGCACGGGTCAGGGGATGCCGGGAACCTTTGTGCAGGACATATCCGGGGAGTGAATAATCCACCCACTCTCCGGCTGATTTTTTCGATCCGAATTCCGCTTCGCGCCGTTCAAGCTGTCCGCTTAAATTTTCCTTGAGTTCATTGAGCATTTGCCCGACGGATTTCCGGATGTCGGGAGGGATCTCCCCCATCAGGGAGAACAGGCCCGCGATCTTCCCCTTGCGGCCCAGAAAAGCGTTCCGGACTTCTTCCAGGGAACGGGGATCCGGGGCGTTCCGCAACGCCTCTTCAAACTGCTTCTGAACTTCAATAACGGTTTCTTTGGTCATAATGCAATTTTTTCAATTTTACTGCCAAGGGTTCCGGCAAGAACCGGAAGGGCATGGTTATTATTCTGTCAGCTAAATTATTTCTTGACCGTATCGACCAATTTTGCAAATGCTTCCGGCTGATGAATGGCCAGATCACTCAGCTGCTTACGATTAATCTCCACACCCTTTTCATTCAGTAAATGAATGAAGCGTGAATAACTCAATCCATGCTGCCGAACTGCTGCATTAATGCGCGTGATCCATAATCTGCGGAAATCGCGTTTTTTCTGGCGCCGGTCGCGATAGGCATACACCCAGCCGCGTTCCACTGCTTCGATTGCCGTTTTATATAATTTGCGCCGTGCGCCGAATTGTCCTTTTGCAAGCTTAATGATCTTGCGGTGTCTGCGATGTCTTGGTACTGAACTGTTTGCTCTTGGCATTGTTTTTTCTCCTTTAAAGCCTCGGGACTAAAGTCCCAGCATCCCTTTTACTCGTTTCATGTCTGCCGAAGAAATACCCGTCTGCTGACGCAGATTGCGTTTCCGCTTTGTGCTTTTCTTCGTCAAAATGTGGCTTGCATAGGCTTTTTTTCTTTTCAGATTGCCAGAGCCGGTTTTTCTGAACCGTTTTGCCGCACCGCGATTTGTTTTCATCTTGGGCATGTGACGTGACTCCTTACTTTTTGGCGGCGAGATAGGCCGTGAGATAGCGCCCTTCCTGTTTGGGCTCTTTTTCGATCTTGACAACATCTTCAAGGAGTGAGATGACCTTCTGCAGCGTGTCCATGCCCATTTCCTGATGGGCCATTTCACGTCCGCGGAACATCACGGAGATCTTTACCTTGTCACCGTCCACGAGGAACTCACGTATTTTGCGTGCTTTCGTTTCCAGGTCGTGGGTGTCGGTGTGAGGCCGAAACCGGACTTCTTTTACGGTGATCACATGTTGTTTTTTCTTGTTGATCTTCTCGCGCTTTTGTTGTTCATAGTTATACTTACCGTAATCTATGATCTTACATACGGGGGGATTTGCATTGGGGGATATCTCCACCAGATCCAAATTGCTTTTTTCAGCTATGTCAAGCGCCTCGCGTATGCTGACGATCCCTATTAAATTGCCGTCGCTGCTGATGAGCCTCACCTCATTGGCTTTGATGGCGTCATTTACTCTAACCGAATCTTCTCTTTGTTTTTGTCCTTGTGCCATAGGTCGTGAAATAATATCTCCTTTGAATTATACACGATAATAT
>CALMFL010000355.1 GCA_937862595.1 uncultured Fidelibacterota bacterium | reverse complement strand
GGGGAAGGAAAATCCGAGCCGCGGACTGACGGCCACCTTCATCGGTGCGTCCACGTACCAGTAGGCTTCGCGGTCCGCAATGCTCTTGCTCGCTTCCCCGGCATCCTGAACGCCGTTCCCGTTGATGTCGTTGAAACGGTTATCGGGCTTGATGGGGTTGTAGATGTCCGGATCGGCGGGGTCCGCCAGGATCACGTAATCGGGATTGAAATAGTCCACCCGCACGCCGACGTTGACAATGAAATCGTTCAGCTCGATCTTATCCTGGATAAAGGCGGAGAATTCGGTGGGATTCGTTGAAAAGGAACTTGAATAAACGGTCGTGTCCGCCAGACGCGTCGGGGTGATGTAGGGAGTTTCCCAGTTGAAGGATTCCTCCTCCGTGCCGGGCCGGTATTCCCAGGATTCCCAGGCGATGCTGTTGAATTTGTATTCCGCGCCGGCTTTCAGCTGATGCGTCCGGTTGACCTGCGAGGTGAGGGTGAATTTCCCGAGATGGTAGCCGCTGTTGCGGTTGTTCCATCCGTTCTGCGTGCCTCCGATATGGAACTGGTAGGGGAAGGTGTTCTGAAGGCTGGGGTGGACCAGCAGGTTGCTGTCGGCGTCGCTCAGCTCGAAATGGTCGTAGTAGCTTTTGTACTGCCGGTTCCCGTAGGTATAGGCCAGATCGTAGAAGGTGGTCAGGGACAATTGCTGCTGGAATTTGACGATATGGGTCTGTCCGATCATCTCGTTCGTGGACAGGCCGGCGGGATTGTACATCCACCAGCGGTCAAAGTCCTGATATTTCCGGTTGTCGTAAATCATATTGTAGGAGATGCGCGAGCGGTCGCCGATGCGGTAGATCAGCTGTCCCTGCAGATAGTTCTTACGGTTCCAGCCCATATCCACCCACTCGCCGGATCCCAGCATGGCCGCCGAATCAAGCAGAGCGACCTCGTTGAAGCCGGTCTCTTCGGCATAGGCGGCGGGGGAATAGCGCTGCTGTCCCTTGTTATGCCCGTCATAATAAATATGCCGTGCGTTCAGGTAATAATATAAGGTGTTCTTGATAAGGGGTCCGTGAATGCCGAGTTCGATGTTGTTGATCGAAAAGGGTTCGATGCGGTTCACGCGCGGAAAGATCTCGTCGTGCCCGCTGATATGGTCCCCGATATAGGTTTCCACATGGCCGCCGAATTCATCGTCGCCCTGTTTGGTCGTGATGTTGACGATGCCGGACATGGCCTGGCCGTATTCGGCGTTGAAAGCGCCTGAAATGACCTGCAGTTCCTGCACCATGGAGGTATTGATATCCACCGTGGAAGCCCGGTCATAGGAATCGGTCATCGGGACGCCGTCGATCATGTACATGACCTCGCCGCGGCGGCCGCCGCGCAGGGACCCGTCCACATAGCCGGCCTGCATCGCCAGCACGTCGCCGACCTCGGTGACGGGCAGGGACTGCATCTCGGCCGCGCCCACGACGGAGGTGGACGAGGTCAGGTCCTTCTGTATCATGGCACGCTGGGCAACGACCGTCACTTCCATGCCTTTGATGGCTTCCACCGAGAGCGACGCGTCGATGTTCGTGGTGAAATCGACCTGTACCGTCACGTCGGTGATTTTGAGCTGCGAATATCCGATCATCATGAAACGCAGATCGTAGATCCCGGGAGGAATGTTAAGAATATAATAATTGCCGTCAATATCGGATGCGGCGCCCAGAATGGTCCCCTCCAGCATGATATTGCAACCCGGCAGGGCCTCGCCCGTCGCCTGATCGGTCACCCGTCCCGAGATCTTTCCCGTGGTGCCGGCATAAACGAAGAAAACGCTAAAAACCGAAATCATAGCGATTAAAGCGAGATGCCCAATAGTAGTCTTTTTCATACTATTTCCTGTAAATATGTTTCTGCGTGCTTAGTGTTCGGACGAAAATAAAATAGTTTCTTTAAAATGCAAAGTTTTTTTTATACATTTTACTTAATTTAAGGGGATGAAGATGAACCGGAACATACCGCTGTCAACGATCGGCACCTTTAAGGCGAACGAGGAGGTGCGCGCCTATCTGCTTTTAAAAGAGAAACATCTGCGCCTGACCCGCGATGGGAAACCCTACCTCGATGTGATCCTGACGGACCGCTCGGGGACGATCATCGGGAAAATCTGGGAGCATGCGGGCGAGATCGAACCCATGATCGAGACCGGCTCCGCCGTCGGCGTGCGCGCCCTGGTCGAGGAATTCCGCGGGAAACGCCAGCTGAACATCACCCGGATCGTTCCGGTCAATGAAGAGGATTTCGCCTCCAAAGGATTCTCCTGGGAGCTGATACTTCCGCAATCTTCCAAGAATCCGGACAGAATGTGGAAATTTATCGAGAAAACCATTAATAAAATGAATAATGATTGGCTTAAAAAGCTCCTCTCCTTGCTAATCATCGATAATCGGGCTAAAATTCTGAAACATCCTGCCAGTTTGCGTCTGCATCATGCCACCATGGGCGGTTTTCTGGAGCACCTGGTGTATATGCTGAATCTCGGGACCTACGCCGCCAAGCAGTACGAACTGGATGCGGACCTGGTGATCGCGGGCATTCTTCTGCACGATATCGGCAAGCTGGACGAACTGAGCGGCTATCCCAACAACATCTACACGCATGAAGGGAATTTCCTCGGCCATGTCGTTCTGGGATACCATCTCGTGGACAAGGCCATTGCCTCGATCCCGGATTTTCCCGAAGAACTTGCCCTGAAAATGAAACACATCCTCCTCTCCCATCAGGGAACCTATGAATTCCAGTCGCCGAAGAAACCTGCCTTCCCCGAAGCCCTTCTGATACATTATCTCGATGAAATGGACGCCCGCATGGACATGATGAAAACGGCGATCTCACAGGAACTGGACGAGGGAGAATGGACCTCCATGAACAACTATTTTCACGTCCCGCTCTATAAACCCGCAAAGGAAAGCCATGGAACCCACCCGAAAGACGACCAGACAGATCCTCGAAAAAAACCGTAAGATTGCCGAGACCGGCATTTTTCTGGCGCTCTTTCTCGGGATCGCCTACGCCTTCAGCTATATTCCCAATCTTGAATACATCACGGCGATCGCCTTCCTGTCGGGCTTGCTGCTCGGATGGAAACGCGGCCTGTTCGTCGCCCTTGTCGGCGAAGCGATCTTCAGCATCGCAAATCCCTTCGGGACAAGCCTCGCCTTCCCCACCCTGCTCATGGCGCAACTGATCGCTTTTGCGCTCTTTGCGCTGACCGGCGCGCTGAACCGCAAGTTCATCACGGACATCGCCGTCACCAAACCCGGGCTCGGCGGGGTGATCCTCGGGATCGAGGGACTGCTGCTGACCCTGAGCTATAATGTCCTGACCACGGCCTTCTATGCCCTGCCCTCGGGGTTTACCCTGGAACAGACCCTGGCGACCATCATCGCCGGCGTCCCCTTTTACGCGGTGAATATGATCTCGAATACCCTTACCTTCTCGGTGCTGATCACCCTGATCATCCGCTACGTGCATCAGCATTATCCCCATTATTTCAAGAGACCCGAATGAAAAAAACGATCCTGATCGCATTAGTGTGTTTATCCGGACTGCTGCAGGCGCTTGAACTCGGGCTTGAAACCTGGGACCGCTATACGGTCTTCGAGCCGGACACCCGCGCGATGGGGATGACGTTTCCCTCTTCGTGGCTTGAGCCGGATGCCTTCCTGTTCGCCCATCAGTACGAGGATTCGTCCTATACCTACGGACGTTGGGACCAGATTTACCTGATCGACCCGTCCGCAGGCGGATATTTCACGCTTTCCAACGATATCGTGGTGAAGTATGTCCCCTTTTCCTCTCCCCACCGCTGGAGCGCCGGGATGGAAATGATCCGCTACGAGGGGCCAAGCGCCACCCGGCGCACTGACGCGGTGCTGCATTATCAGGGCGGCAAGGGTTCCGTCGAATATTACCATACGGATAACACGCAGTCCCTCATGCTGACAGGCGGTATCGTCGAGAACCGGATCAAAAGCCAGGGCATGACCTTCGACTACCGGGCAGGCAGCAAGATCCGTTTCCTGGGCGGCCTTGACATGAACCTGATCGACCAGGAAGACGACAGTGTCCGCAGCTACGATGCGTTCCATCAGTTTGCGGAATTCCGCTATGCGGCCTCGCAGCCGCTGCAGTTCTACGGGATCGCCGAGTTCCGCTATTTCCGCAATGAGGACCGGTCCAATACCATGATGGTCTTCCGTCCCGGAATGCGTTACCGCAAGGGCGTTTTCTCGACGCATCTTGCCCTGCGCATTTCGCCCGAGCGTATTTTTCCCATCGCACAGATCATGCTGAAGCCGGGACCCTTCAATCTGGAGGTCTATGCAAAAGTCCGCAACCCGCTGTTCATTCTGCGCCAGCCGGGATACGCCTACTACGGGATCCTTGCCGGGGTGGACCATCGCGGCAAACATCAGGTGATCCGCGCCGCCATCGACGCCAGCTACGATAATACCGGCGTCAAGCCCGGCCATGTCAGCGCTCCGACCTATATCCCGCCCAATTTCTTCAGCCTGAAAGCCCGGGCGGAATACCGCCTGACCTTCCCGGCGCTTGAGTTCTACGGCCGCGCCGCCTATTCCGAGACCTTTGACCATGGCACTTATTACTATCATCCCGAACGGGCCACGCTGACCGGAGGCCTGGCCTTTCATACAAAACCGGCAAAGGGCAAGCTCCTGTGGGAAGGGGATCTGAACGCACAGTATCTTGTTCACGACGATCCGGACTTTGTCGGATTCGATGCCCGGACCATGACCTACGCGCTTTCGCCCGGCGGCACCCTGATCGGGGACTGGAAGTTCAACCTTCACCTCAGCGCGAGGATCGGCACCTTCGGCATCGGCCTGGATATTTCCGCGCCCCTCGATCTTTACGGGGGAATTTACGCTTCATCCGATATTTTATACGGGAACACCTTCTATGCGGGACTTACGGCCGACTGGTCCTGGTGGAAATAAAGAATGAAGCACCGGCATTCCTTCCTCGCCCTTCTGGTCCTCTTCCAGGCATTGATCGTCGGATTCACGAACATCGCCGCCAAACAGGCCGCCATGGAGATCGACCCCTTTGTGGTCTCCTTTTTCCGTTATCTGATCGGGACGGTCACCCTGGCCGCGATCCTGCTCGCGAAGGGCGGTTCCCTTCATGTCGAAAAAACGGACCTTAAGCCGCTCTTCCTGCTGATGTTCACGGGGGTCCTGTGCAATCAGATCCTCTTTGCGCAGGCCTTGCGCTACACCATCCCCAGCCATCCTCCGATGATCTACGCCCTGACGCCTGTCGTGATCATTTTCATTGATATCCTTCGAAAAAAAGAGCCGGCTTCGGGCAAGATCCTCCTCGCATCCCTCCTGGCCTTTGTCGGGGTCGGGGTGGTTCTCGGGAGAAGCGTTCTGATCTTTAACGCCCCCATTTTGCTGGGGGACGGACTGGTTTTCATCGCCATGCTCTTCTGGTCGGTCTATACGATCTTCAGCAAGCCTTACGTCCACCGCTACGGGCCCCTTCAGCTTGCTCTCATCCTCATTATCGGGGCGCTGGTCCTCTATACGCCCTGGGGCGTGATCCGCCTGGCACAGGCGGATGTGCAGGCACTGACCTGGAAAGGCTGGCTGAGCATCGTGTACCTCGGCATTTTCAGTTCGGGCTTTTCGTATCTGAATTACTTTGCGATCCTGAAACGCATCCGGCCTTCTCAAACGGGCCTGATCATTTCCACCCATCCGCCGGTGACCCTGATCCTGTCGGTTTTATTGGGATTCGAGGTCCTGCAATGGAATATGATCGCAGGTTCTCTCCTGATCATACTCGCCCTGTGGATCGCACAAAGACGCGACAAGCTAAGACCCTGAATCGCCGGGATCACCCGGCAAGACGGCTTTTCTGACGGAAAGGACCCTGATCCTTTTTTACCCGGAATAATCAATGCCCGCACTTCGAGTTCCGAAGGATCCGTATCCTGAAGAAGGGTGCTGTTATGTGTGCAATGATTTAAAGCGCGCTGTGCGCCGGTCTCTGACGGCTCTTTCCCCTAAGAGATAAGGCCGGGTATTACAATCTCTGCGGCCGGGGGCGGCCGGGGCTTCGCAGAAGGCGCTTGAGAGGATGCTGCCGCGATCTTTCTTCCTTGCCGGGCAGGCCGGGAGTCTCTGAGAGCGAGACATCGGTGTCGCCGGCGACGGTCTGCAGGGAATCCCCGCTGAGATACGCGGTGTAGTTTCGGATGTCGGTTTCGATCGCGGCAATGCGCAGCGAGCTCTGGCGTGCCAGAGGCGAAGCGGAATGATCGGCCGAGACCAGATGATAGTAGTGCAGGG
>CALMFL010000354.1 GCA_937862595.1 uncultured Fidelibacterota bacterium | reverse complement strand
GAGGAGAAAAGGAGAAAAGGAGAGGAGGGGAAGAGGTTTAGAAGTTTAGTCGGTGGAATAATTGCTTTTTAACATCAACTCATTTTAATCCCCGAAGCCCTGCAGGGGCGCAGGGGATCGACCCATCGACCTATCAACCTATTTTAATCCCCGAAGCCCTAACAGGGCGTAGGGGATCGACTTTCAAACTTTTCTAATAGTCCTTTTAAACCCCCCGACAATTACTTAAATTTATTTCGTGAATGTGTAACTGGAGGATACTGATCTATGCCGTCGTATATCGTGATGGGCGCCCAATGGGGAGATGAAGGCAAGGGAAAGATCGTTGACGTGCTTGCCGAAAAGATGGATATTGTCGTACGGTATCAGGGTGGAGCGAACGCGGGTCATACCGTGATCCACGGCGATACCAAGTACGTGACCCATCTCATCCCCAGCGGTGTTATCTCGGGCAGATCGGTGAACATTATCGGGAACGGATGCGTTGTCAGTCCGACAACCCTGCTGGAAGAAATGGATATTTTGCGCCGGCAGGGCGTTTCTTTTTCACCCGAAAATTTCATCGTGTCGCCCGCAGCCCACATGGTATTACCCGTCCACCAATACCTTGACAAGGTCCTGAACGAAAAGATCGGGACCACGGTCAGGGGTATCGGACCGGCATATACGGACAAGGTCCAGAGAACCGGTATCCGTTGGGAGCGTGCATGCGACGGTAGCTTTGAGGAAGCCTACCGTGAGCACCTCGATTTTGTCGAAAAGGTCTATGCGATCATTGAGAAGAAAGAAATGAGAACCCTTCGCGACGGCATCCCCGAACTGGTCAGGACGGTAGAAAGTCTGAAACCTTTTGTCCGGGACGCGCGTCCGGTCCTTGCGGAAGCTGTAAAGAACGACAGCAACATGTTATTTGAGGGCGCTCAGGGTACGTTTCTGGATATTGACCACGGGACATATCCTTTCGTAACATCTTCCAATACCAGCATCGGCGGTGCTTATACCGGAAGCGGTATATTCCTCGATTTTAAGAAGCGCATCGGGATCGTCAAATCCTATACGACGCGCGTGGGCGAAGGTCCGTTTCCGACCGAATTATTTGACGAAACAGGGGAGACCCTGCGCCGGCACGGGAACGAATACGGTGCGACCACCGGAAGACCCCGCCGCTGCGGCTGGCTCGATCTGGCCCTTTTGAAACAGTCATGCATCATCAACGGATTCAATTACATTGTCTTTTCGAAGATAAGCTGTTTATCCGGTCTCAAAACCTTACAGGTTGCCGTGGACTACCATCCTGACGGCACCCCGGTATACCGCGAACTCCCGGGTTGGGAGGAAGACGTTTTAGGGTGTACCGACTACCTCGCGCTGCCGGAGAACTGCCGGCGCTATATTGAATTTGCCGAGGATTTTCTGGGTGTTCCTTTCGGGTTGATCTCCACGGGCCCCGACCGCGATCACGTGATCGAGCGTCAGCCTGTTTTCTAACCGCCGCCTTGCGCCGTATCTCCCGTTCGTGTGACAATCGTCTGCTGAGGACAGGTTAGCCCTGTTCATTACATAGTGATCGTTTCCCTGCCGTTTGCGGCAAGGAAATGCCTTGATACCTATCCGTATTATTTTGTCACATGACGGGGAGCCAGTATCGGTTGCATACAGCTGACTGAAACTGAAAGGAATGAATGATGGAACATGCAAACGAAACCGCAACGACCCGGTCCCCCCGCTTTAGCCTGGAAAGGATCGAACGCTTCTCGCCCGGCGAAGAGATCGCCAACACGCTGTCCCACAGCCTCGGAACGATCTTTTCGATCACGGCGCTGGCGATCATGATCCTGGCTGCCGCGCAGAGCGGAGGCGCTCGTGAGATCATCAGCGTTACGGTCTACGGACTTTCAATGATGCTGCTTTACGTGACCTCGACCATGACCCATATCCTGCTGCCGGGATACTGGAAAGACTATTTCCACAACTTCGATCAGATCGCCATTTACCTCTTGATCGCGGGCACCTATACGCCCTTTGCCCTGCTCGTGCTAAAGGACGACTGGGGATGGGTCATGTTTGCGCTTCAGTGGTTCCTGGCGCTGAACGGGATCGTGATCAAGCTCCTGATGCCGAACCGCTTTGAAAAAGGGGTCAACGTTCTGACCGTTGTCTCCTATGCGATCATGGGCTGGATGCTGCTGTTCTTTATTTTTCCCCTGGCACGGAACATGCCGGCCGGCGGGATCGGACTGATCATTCTCGGCGGCGCGTTCTATACGCTGGGGATCATCTTCTTTAAGATGAAGAACGTGAGGTTCAGCCATCTGATCTGGCACCTGATGGTCCTGGCGGGAAGCGTCATTCACTGGTGGGCGGTCATGAAATACGTGCTCACGGTGTGATATCCCCTATCAATGCAGGGACGCAGCGTTACTGCGTCTCTGCTGTGTCCCGTTAAATAATAATCAAAAAGCCCCGGATTCAACCCGGGGCTTTTAAAGAAATTATTCGGACAGGAATTATTTCAACATCTCTTCCGTATCAAAATTCCGGTACGGATCCAGTTGCTGAAAAATATGATCGTGCTTCGTGTTTCCGTCCACCAGGCTTTCCGCAAGGATCCCGGCCAGGCCGGGTCCCAGCATGAATCCCTGGCCGCACATGCCGATCGCCAGAAAATTGTTGTCGATATCCCGGTTGTACCCGATCAGGGGAAAGCCATCCGGGGTCATGGGATACAGGCCGCGCCAGGTGCGCCGGACCCGGATGTTCCGTAGGCGCGGATAGATATCGATCATCCTGCGGGTGACCATGGGC
>CALMFL010000353.1 GCA_937862595.1 uncultured Fidelibacterota bacterium | reverse complement strand
TGATCCCGGACCCCTACTCCGTTTCGGTCTCCACCCAAAACACCTACCGGATCAACGCCAGAAGCTATATCCATAACACGGTCTTCGACTGGGACGGCGACACCTGGGTCGCGCCCAAAGACCCGCGGGACCTGATCATCTACGAAGCCCACGTGCGCGACATGACGGCGCATCCCAGCGCGGGATCGGCAAGGCCGGGAACCTATCCCGCCCTTCTCGACAAGATCCCCTATCTGAAAAAGATCGGCGTAAACGCCGTTGAATTCCTGCCGCTTCAGGAATTCGCCAATATCGAGATCCCCTTCCGCGACAGTTCCACGGCGCTCTTCAACACCTGGAATCCCTATGCCCGGAATCACTGGGGATACATGACCACCTTCTTTTTTGCGCCCGAGACCTATTACGGAACGCGGGGACATATGGAGCCGGGAGCGCTGATCGACGACAAGGGCCGCGCCGTCGACGAATTCAAGACGCTTGTCAAGGCCCTGCACGCGAACGGGATCGCCGTGATCATGGACGTGGTGTACAACCATACGAGCACCTACGATCCCAATCCTTTTAAAATGATCGACAAGAACTATTACTATCGCCTCGACGGGGACATGAACTATACCAGCGTCAGCGGCTGCGGGAACGATTTCAAGACCGAGCGCCCCATGGCGCGGAAGCTGATCGTGGAAAGCGTCCTGTTCTGGATGCGCGAATACCATGTCGACGGATTCCGCTTTGACCTTGCCGCCATGATCGATGACGCCACGCGCGCGGAGATCCTGCGGGAAGCAAGAAAGCTCAATCCAAATGTCGTCATCATCGCCGAACCCTGGGGCGGCGCCTACGAACCCGGCCGTTTCAGCGAACAGGGATGGGCGTCCTGGAACGACCAGTTCCGCAACGGGATCAAGGGACAGAACCCGCATACGCGTCCCGGCTTTATTTTCGGCGCGTGGGACGAGGGCGTCACGCGCAGGAACGTACTGCGTTTCCTGACCGGATCGCTGGCCGCGGACGGCGGCCAGTACCGCGACGCCCGGCATTCGGTCAATTACCTGGAAGCCCACGATGACCATACCTTCGGGGATTTTGTCCGCCTGGCGCTTGGGAAGGCCACGGAAAACGATATTATCACGGATCTTCACGCCCACGGCGTGCTCAGTCCCGAAGAGCTCCGCTATCACAAGCTCGGCGCCTTTATCCTGGGCACCTCCCAGGGGATCGTCATGCTCCATGCCGGCCAGGAATTCGGGCGCAGCAAGGTGATCGAGGTCAACGAATATCCCGATCCCGACCAGGGAAAGATCGACCACAATTCCTACAACAAGGACAATACGACCAATTATATCAATTATGACCTGGCGAAAGAGAATCAGGAGCTGATCGATTTTTACGGCACTCTGATGCGTCTGCGCCAGGTGTATCCGCAGCTGCGCAAGGCGCCCCGGGAGGCGATCCAGCCCTTTTACGCCGACAGCGAGTTCGGGATCGGCTACCGCGTCCTGCCCGCCGGAACGAACGATAGCGAACTGATCGTGATGGTGAACGGGTCCGCGGACAAACCCGCGCTCTATAATCTTCCCGAAGGAATGTGGTCCGTCCTCTTCAGCACCCACCCTCACGGAGGTGAACGCGTGCTGAATTACATGACGCTTGCACCTACCGGCGGTGCCGTCCTGATAAAATATTGATGCACCGTCGCGTGCTTTCCATAGGCTTGATATCGAGACGTTACAGAACATGAAAAGGAGAAGGATATGCATGTTGTAGACTATGTTATTGTCAGTATTTACCTGATCGCCATGGTCGTCGTAGGACTTCTGATGCAGCGGAAGGCCAAACAGGGGATCGAATCCTACTTTCTGGGGGACCGCAACATGCCCTGGTGGGCGCTGGGCGCTTCCGGGATGTCGTCCAATCTGGACATCAGCGGGACCATGATCATTGTCGCCCTGATCTATGCGATCGGCGCGAAAGGTTTTTATATCGAGATCCGGGGCGGCGTCACCCTCATCATGGCCTTCCTGATGATCTACATGGGAAAATGGAACCGCCGGTCCAAGGTGATGACCGTGGCGGAATGGATGAGCCTCCGCTTCGGCAACGGTCCGCAGGGGGATGTCGCCCGGCTGATCCAGGCGATCACCTCCCTGATCTTCACGGTTGCCATGATCACCTACTTCGCCATCGGCGGCGGGAAATTCCTCGACAGTTTTCTCGGCATTCCCAAATCCTGGGAGATCCATCTGGGCGCGATCACGATCGGCACCGAATTCTGGGCCGCCTTCATTCTGATCGCCATTGCGATGATCTACACGGTGGCGTCGGGCCTCTACGGGGTCATCTGGACGGACGTGTTCCAGGGCATCCTGATCTTTCTGGCGATCGGCTACATCGTGGTCCGGGCGCTGGGCATCCAGCTGCCGGAGGCCTTCTCCGTCGCACTGCCCCTGAAGGACGGCGGCTTCATGCACATGGGCACCACGCTCAAGGAATGGGTCAGCCTCGCCCCGCAGTGGCGGCTGAACATTCCGGCGGAATCCGACTATTCGATGTATAACGTTTTCGGCATCCTGGTCATGTTCTACCTCTTCAAGGTGGTCCTTGAAGGAAGCGGCGGGACCGGGAACTACATGATCCAGCGCTACTATGCGGCCAAGAGCGACCGGGAAGCCGGCTTGCTTTCGCTTTTCTGGACCGCCCTGCTTTCGTTCCGCTGGCCCTTCATTGCGGCCCTGGCCGTCTGGGGCATTTCCCTCGGGACGCAGATCGCCGACCCTGAAATGGTCCTGCCCGCGGTCGTTTCCGTGCTCCCCGTCGGGATCAAGGGCTTCCTGATCGCCGGCCTGATGGCCGCCGCCATGTCCACCTTTGACTCCACGGTCAATGCGGGGGCGGCGTACTGGGTCAAGGATATCTACCAAAAATATATCAATCCGAACGCGAGCGAAAAAAGCCTGATGAAACACAGCTACGGGGCCTCGATCCTGATCGTGGTGTGCGGACTGGCGCTCACCGTCTTCATCAAGAACATCAATGAGATCTGGTCCTGGATCACCATGGGGCTCGGCGCCGGCCTGCTGATCCCGCAGCTGGTGCGCTGGTACTGGCACCGGGTCAACGGCTACGGCTATGCCATCGGCATCGCGGCCGGCATGATCACGGCGATCCTCTGGAAGGTGTTCATGATGATCGGCATCATCCCGGATGCGCTGGCTCCGGAATACTACGCCTTTGTGGCAGCCTCCCTGATGTCCTTCGCCGGGATCGTCATCGGCACGCTGGCGACGGAGCCCATCGATGAAAAGACGACAAGCCATTTTTACAACGTGACCCGTCCTTTCGGCGCCTGGGGCAAATACAAGCGCATGCTCCCCGAAGCGACCCAGCTCGCGATCAGCCGGGAAAGCAAACGCGATATCATTTCCGTGATCCTGGCCGTTCCGTGGCAGCTGACCCTCTTCATGTTCATGATGAACCTGGTGTTCAAATCATGGGGACAGGCCCTGGTGCTCGGACTTGTTTTCCTCGGACTGAGCACGGCCCTGTACTTTACCTGGTACCGTCATCTGTCCACGGAAGTGACGATCGACTGAACCTGAAACGACATGAAATAAGAACGTCCGCCGATCGGCGGACGTTTTTTTATGTGATCACTTTTTAAAAAAGGAAAAGCTAAAGCCCGGGGTGACGAAGGGCTGCTGTCCTTACGCTTTCTTTTTCAGCACTTCCGTTGTCAGCAGGCGCAGGTTGATCGGAATGACGGTCAGGGTGAAAATGACAATGCTGACGATCAGCATCACGCTGTGCTGGCCCCAGGCCCAGTGGTCGAACAGCAGGCTGTCCGGGAACAGGGGGGTCCTCGCGGAGGCGATCAGCGTTTCGGCCAGAAGATAAACGGGTGTCAGGACGCAGAACACCACGGGCGTCATGCGCCCCATGGGGTATTTCTGTTTCGGGAAGAAGATCTTGACGATAAAATAGGAAAGCGCGGTGCAGATCAGGAATTGCGGAAGGATGAGGTACAGCCAGCAGCCGAAAAGGACGCCGATGGACCCGCCGCCGTGAAATTTGTAGTAGACGGGAAACGCGTGGCCCAGGATGGCGGCGATGCCGATCAGGACCAGCGCGGGGAAACCGGCGCCGTCAAAGGGCAAGGCCACGGCATAGACCGGGTCCGCCGAGAAAAAGAGCAGCTTGAACGTCGCCATGACCACGGATCCCTTGAGGGCGTCGCACAGCAGGGTCAGAAGGCCCCAGCCGGTGCCGATCTCGCGGGAAACGTTCGAGGTGCCGGGATTGCCGTTGCCGACTTTCGTGATGTCAACGTTCTTTCCGATCCGGGCAAATAAGCGGGCATAACTGACGCTTCCCGACAGATATCCGCATATCAGTCCCAAAAATACAACAAGATAGTACATGATGATTTCCAATGTTTCGTTAAGTTTATTCCAGTCCGATCAGCAGCAGGGCGGTATGCTGTCCGCCGAAACGCACATCGACGTCGATGTCCTCGAATTCGTCAGCGAGGACGGCGGTGATGCCGTTCAGGGTGTCTTCCCCGACCTGATCGTTGTAGTACAGGCTGATCACCGTCCGTTCATCCGGATCCGCCTTGCGGATCGCGTTCAGGACGGTCTCGTCGAAGGCGGGGCTCACGGCGGTCACGTTGCCTTTCATGACCGCAAAATAGTGGCCGACGGGAATGTGAATGCCTGCGAACTGCGAATCCTTGACGCTTTTGTACACGCTGATGCTGTCCACGAGTTCCATGGAAGAGGTCATCTGGGTCAGGTTCTCCTGCCAGCTGAGGTTCTTGACGAATCCCATGATCGCGGCAACGCCCTGGATGATGTTCTTGCTGGGAAATATTTCGACATGCTTCGGCGTGGAATTCCTGACCAGCTGAACCGCGGGAATAATGTTCTTGTCGTTCGCCAGCACGATGATGTCGTCGTAGGGCATCTGGTTGATGTGGTTCAGGATGTCCCCCGTTTTCGGCAGGTTCTTCCCGTAGACCAGCACGTCCAGGTCGGGCTCGAAATCATGCAGGATGGTGCGGAAGCCTTCCCCGGGAACGAGGGCAAGCACCCCGATCTCGTTCTCATGCTGAAAGCGCGCGAATTCCTCCTCGATCTGTTTCTGCATATCCTCGACCTTCTTGTTGAGGATCACGCCGTAGCGGGAAAGTTCCGCGATGACCTCGTCGGGTGTGTTGGTGTGTACGTGCAGCTTGATGATCTCGTCGTTCACCAGAAGGGCGACGCTGTCCCCCACTTCATTCAGATAGGTTTCCAGTCCGTTCTTCGGCGTGTCGCCGGAACGCTGGATGGTCAGCTCGGTGCAGTAGCGGTTGCTGAGCACCATCAGTTCTTCCAGATTGGAATCGGCGTCGGGTTCAAAGCGGAAATCCGCTTCCTTCTCGATCGTGACGGTCTCGCCCGTCAGGCGCCGCCGCATGCCCTCGATGATGAACACAAATCCCAGCGCGCCGGAATCGACCACGCCGGCCTT
>CALMFL010000352.1 GCA_937862595.1 uncultured Fidelibacterota bacterium | reverse complement strand
TGACGGGATTGACCTGAGGGGTTTTGACAGGATTACCGGATAGTGGGATGGTTTTATCTGACGGGATAATCCCAAGGGGATCCCGTTGGGACAGGAAAGATTTTGACAGGATTACGGGATAGAAGGGATGGTTTTATCTGACGTTATAATCCCGGGGGGATCCCGTTGGGACAGGATAGATCGGATAGCTTTATCCGACGGTATAACAGGATGAACGGATGATCTTCGTGATTCCGGAGGGCGGCGCCGTTTGCGTGCCGGACAAGCAGAAAGGCCCCCGCCCGTTTGTCCGGGAAGGGGCCTTTTATGGTAGGTTTGAAAGTCAGATCTGCAGGTAGCGGCCCTCGCTATTTGACGGGGCTTACGCGGAAATCGCCTTCAAATTCAAAGGTGTTCTCGTATTCCTTGGTCGAACCGTCGCTCAGCATGCAGGTCAGCATATCTTTTTCAAGGTGCCGCATGATATTGCCGGCGTTCGTGCTGTCGGTGACGAACCAGATCTGCAGGACGGGCCGGTCGGTGAATTCGGTGCGCAGGCGGACGGCGCCGGGTTCGAAGGACACGTGCGAGGTGAGATAGCTCATGCGCCGCTGAACGGCGGGGTCCTCGGCGGTCGGGAAATCGATCTCGAAGACGTTCATTTGCCCGGGTGTGAAGTTCCGGTATCCGTTAAAGGCGCGGTCGTAGGCCGGGAAGAACAATTTCCGGAATTCGGGGTAGCCGAGCGTATCGACAAAGGCGCCTTCGTTTTCCAGTTCGAAATCGACTTTTTCCGTGACGGTCTCTCCGTTTTGGACATATTTGTAGGTATCGCGTTCGACCAGGGCCTTAATATCCGCCGGGGTGACGGCTGAGGGATCAAGGTAGATGGTGATATAGACCGGTTCGCCGAATTCCGTGGAGAACCCGAAGATACCGGGGTTTTCCTGGAGCATGCGGTAGATATGGGCGTTGTCGACGCCGTCCCAGAGTTCCCAGACCCCCACGCGGTAGGCGGCAAGGGCGGCGGGGATCTCCTCCGCGGGAACCGATTTCCGGATATTGTAGCGCGAGGGCGAGAAGACCGCGCGTTTCACATCGGTTTCCGTGAGGCGCGCCGTATCGTAATAAAGGGTGACCTTATGTCTGGACGCCCAGGCATCCATGCCGACGATCCCCGGAACGCGCTGCACCCGGTTCTTCATGGAGTTCGCGCTTCCGAAGCATTTGATGGTCTTGAGGTCCTCAAAAACGACCTTGCCCACCGTCTGAAGGGAATCCGCGGTTTCGTAATTTCCCCAGCGTTCCGACAGGGTGGCCATCGGAAATTGTTTTGCAAACAGAAGAGCCAGGGCGATCACGACCGCGAGGACGACCGGCGGCATCCATTTCCCGCCCCGGACCTTCAGGGTCTCGTTGACGGGACAGGATTTCACGCAATCCAGACAGAGGGTGCAGTCGGGATGGGTCACTTTTTCGTATTCACTGACCGCAATGCCCTCGGGGCAATTCCCGTCGCAGAGCTTGCAACGGGTGCAGGTGGAATTCCGCCGGATCATGAAGGGCGAGATCGAAAAGAACTTAAACCGCAGAGATTCCGTCAGCGCGGTGGCGGCAACCAGCGCCAGCAGCAGCCAGAGAATGCCGATCTTCACCCCGGCAAGAAGCAGGATCACGTAGAGAAGGATGATCGGTCCGGTAATGATGAAGTTCGCGAACACATTGCTCAGGGCGCCCAGCGGACAGGCGTATTTGCACCAGAATTTTTTGATAAAGATCGAGCCGATCACCACCGCTCCGATCGCGAGCAGGGAGAACAGCAGGACGGTGTCGACGTTGAAACCGGTAACGGAACCAAAGTAGGGACAGAACTTTTTACACCAGAGCTCCGAACTGTTCATGGTGATATAGGCCGCAAAAAAGAGCAGGACATATTTCCCCAGCCGCAGGATCCGGTCGATAATTCCTTTGAGGGTGATGGATACGCCCAGGCGGACCCCCAGCTTGTTGAGCCACTCGCTCACGGTGCCGACCGGGCACAGCCAGCCGCAGAACAGCTTCCCGACCAGGACGATCATCAGGGCGATGCCCAGACCGATAAATACCTGCGTTTCGCTGATGGCGCAGGACATGGAGCCAATATTCAATTTGGAACCGAAAGACATGATACCGCCGAAGGGGCAGTACTTTTCGTAGTCCGGGTTCAGGTTGGGGTTGAAGGCGGCCAGGATCAGCGTGCCGGCGATCAGCGCCAGAACGGCCAGTTGAACGATCATTCTGGTCTTGTTGTGAAACCACTTCTTTTTCATGCTTAGTCCCTTTTATTACCGGTTGAATATATAATAATTGTTGCAGGATGAAAATAAAAAAAGGGCTGAATTTCAGCCCTTTTTTTTCTTATCCAGGGTTCGTTATTTAAGCAGTGTCATCTTCTTTACGGAAGAGAATTCGCCCGCGGTGAGACGGTAAATGTAGATACCGCTCGGGAGCATGCTTCCGTCAAAATCGACGTGATAGTAACCCGCTTCAAGCTGTGCGTGGACCAGATCGGCGATCTTGCGGCCGGTGAGGTTGTAGACGCTCAATGAAACAAGTTCGCTTGCCGGGATCTGGAAGTTGAGCGTTGTGGCGGGGTTGAAGGGGTTCGGATAGTTCTGCGCCAGCTTATACTCGGCAGGAACACCCTCGGCCGCAACAACGGGTTCTTCGTCGTTATACCAGAACGTGGGAATGTCCTGATCTTCAACGGCTAAAACCGTATACGAACGGTTGCCGCCGCCGAAGGGGAATTCCTCGGTATTGTCCCAGGCGCCGTTGCGGCGGCATTTGTATTCAAAGCTCTCGCCTTCCGCAAATTCGCCGAGCACGGCCGAATAGATGCTGTCGCCGTCTGCGTCCGTCATGGAAACGCCTGCGCTCCAGCCGTTGAAGCCGCCGATAATATCAAGATGGTGGCCTGCATGGACAAAATTGCCAAGACGTATTTGATAGGACATGTTCACATGAGCCCTGACCGTATAGCGCGGAGTGTAATCCTTGAACATGATGAGGCCGTCCTGGCCGACCGCCCAGAGTTTTTTACCGTTGAACTGCAGGTTCTGAATCGTTGTCTCGGTCTCTTCCGGTCCTGCCAGTTCGGCTTCCCAGGTGAGTCCCGCGTCTTCGGAGAAAAGGACGACGCCTTTTTCACCGACGGCGTAAACGAGGGTGTCGTTCACGAAGGCAACGCCGTAGATATCCAGGGCGCCCGGAACGTCAAAGATCTTTTCCAGTGTATCGTATGCATCGACCGTCGTGCGCCAGATCGCATCCGAAGCACCGACAAGAATGACGCCTTCGCCGTTCTCGACGATGGAGCGGTAGGACATGCCGCCGTTATCCACGACAAGCGCAAAGGTATCCAGCGAGGTCGAGGTGCTGACCGAATACTGGCCGCTTCCCTGTCCCAGCATGGCCATGCCGTTGCTGAACACGCACATGTCGTAGACGGTCTGGGTCGAACCGGTGCTGACCAGCGCCCAGGTGTCGCCGTCGTCGGTGCTTCTCATCACCAGACCGCTGGAGCCGCCGGCGAAGATGTCGCCGTTCGGCGCGATGTACAGCATGTTGATATGCTTATTGCTCTGTTCCGCCATCGGGGTCGGGATGGTCGTCCAGGTGTCGCCGCCGTCAAGCGTTTTGGCGATAAAGCCGGAAGATCCGCCCACAAGGCCGGTGTTTTCGTCGATAAATACGGTCTTGAACAGAGAGGATTTCGCTTTGGTACCCGCATTGGTGGGATACGAGAAGCTTGCTCCGTTGTCTTCGCTCAGGGTGAACTCGCCGCCGAAGGTCGCCGAAACGGCGATTTTATTTTCGGAGGGGAAAGCCAGACCGAAGAAGCTGACGCCGGGCCATTCGTGCATCGGCACGAAGGTCTCTCCGTCCGCCGTGGTGTAATCCTGTCCGTAGCTTGAGAAGACCATGCCGTTGGTCGGAGAGGAATAGGCGATCGCCTGGCAGGATTGGGCGCTTCCGATGGCCAGGGTGTCCCAGCTGGTCCCGCCGTCGGCGGTGACCAGAAGATCGGAGACGCTGCTGGCGGCGATATAGGTGTTCGCATCGAAGGCTTTAATGTCGACAATGCGGTCAAAGGCGTAGGTGATCTCACTGACACAGGCCCAGTTGTCGCCGCCGTCCGTTGATTTCCAGACGACGTTGTTGTAGGCGCCGATCAAAAAGGTCTGGGTGCCTACGGCGGCAGACGCGCAATACATGCGCTTTGATGCCAGTCCGACCGGCAGGGTTACGGCGTAATCCGTCCAGGTGGCGCCGCCGTCATGGGTCGTATGGATAATGCCGGTGGTACCGTCATCGAACACGATGCCGTTGGTGGCTGAGGTGAAGGCGATGCCGCCGTCATTCAGTTCCGCGCCGACCAGGGTGGTGTCCCAGGTGGCTCCCCCGTCGGCGGTCTTGAAGAACCAGCCGGCCTTGGGGGTCGTCGTTCCGCCGCCGATGAAGACGTTGGCGGTGTCCAGGACGTCGATCACTTTCATGTCGATCTTAAAATTCGCGGTGTCGCCGACCTGGTCCCAGGTATCGCCGGCATCCTCAGATTTGTAAACGAGGCCGCCGTTCGCACAGACGTAAACGACCGTCTCATTTGCAGCGTCGATCGCCGTCAGGCTGACGCCTTCGGGGAGGACGATGTCCGTCCAGTTGGCGCCGAAATCCGTCGTCTTGCTGACGGTATTGCCTGCGATCTTCAGGAAGGTTGTTGCGTTCAGGGCTACGGCGTCGCCGGGACTGGTAAATTCAACCGGCCCGGTGACCATTTCCCATTGTCCGAATGCAAGGGCAGCGACCCATGCACAGACAATCATCGTTAGCACTTTCTTCATTGTAGTCTCCTTTTTTGACTTTTTTTACTTATTTCGCATGATGCTTCATTTTCGACGAATTGAAAGCCCGAATGCCACCGATTCCACGGTTCTTAAATCATTCGCCGGTTTTTTGCTGATATATTCAAAGCTCAGATTAATATAACCGAAAGAAAACAATTGTTCAAGGTTAATTATCACCTCGATATTTTCGAAGTCCGTCGTGTTCCAGTAGAATCTCGGGATCTCTTTTTCGTACCCCAGGCTGAATGTCGTCCGGGTTTTGGCGCCGAGGTAGATGCCCGCCCCGGCGTAGAATTTCCATTCGAAGCCGCCGCGCACATCCGCAAAGGGGAAGACATATTCCCGGTAATCGTAGGATACGGTCCCGCCTTCCGCGCCGGCGTAGGCCTGCTGCGCCAGGGAGGGGCGGTAAACCAGCATGGCGCCGAAACGGGAGCGAACCTCTTCGTTCTCAATGACCAGCGCGTTGGAGATCAGGGATTTTCCCCAGTCCTCGAAAGCCAGGTAATCCGCATAGACGCGTACAGCGGCCGGACCTTCTTCGGGATACCAGTTCAGGTTCCCGGTCAGGTGCACGCCCTGGCGCTGCCAGAGGCCGCGTTCCCGGGTATAGGAGCCGCGGAGAAGGTCCGCCCGGGAAATGCGGTGCAGTCCCGAGACGCTGAGATCGAGCGAGAGCGGGGTCCCGGTCCCGAAGCCGGCGTGCGCGCCGTATTCCAGTCCGTTGCGCGTGCGGCGTTTCTTTGCCGTGGAGGTGGCAAGTTCGTTATAATACACGTTGTATCCGTAGTAGGTCTTCGTCTCGACTTCGGAATACTGTTTGACGGCCTCGTAATGGGTCTGGTCGTCGTAGTACCTGCCGAAAATCCCCAGCGCGGACCGCTGGCCGCGGTATTCGAACCCGGCCCGGTAGTGGCTGTTGCGCATAATCGTGATCGTCTGCGGGAAGGTGTCCTTCAGGCTTCGCTCCACGCCGTAATCCGCTTCCACGCCGAAGAACAGCCTGTTCGTCAGCCGGATATTGTACAGGATCTGCAGCCGGGGGCCGTAGTAGGCGGTGTTCCCCAGGGTGGAATCGATCATGCTGAAGTAGTCGTCGTAGAAGTCCTTTTCCATGGACGCGAAGATATCCCGCTGACGGTACTCGTCATAGCTGATGTTCGTGGAAAAGAAGGACCGGTCGTCAATGCGGCGAAGGGTCGTGAAATCCGCCCGGTACAGGCGGGTGGCGGCGGGATCGTAGGCGCGCCGGTATCCGAGGGCGGAAAAGGCTGTCCCGATCCTGAGGATCTGAAGGTTTTCCGGGCAAAGCGCGGCGGCGGGATTGCCTGTCAGCGCGTAGGCGCTCAGGGGTTCCTCAGTTTTATCCTGAAACTGCGGGAGCCGGATGACGCTGTTCTCAAAGGCCGCGGCAAAGGAGAAAACCGCCAGAAGCAGGAAAATCGTGATCATTTTTTTATTCATGATGATATCCCGGTGTCGGTTTGGAGATGATCACGAAGTCGATCGCGGAATTGTTGGTGTCGAATCCCGGGCGGATGCGCTCGAGGGACTGCCCCGCATATTTCAGCTGCCCCACCCCGCCGTAGGATGCGTCCAGGGCGGTCGGCACTTCTTTGATGTGGTCCGGCGAGGAGCTGTATTCAACGCAATCGATGACCGTCCGGCAATCGATCCCGTCGCTCTGGTCGTAATCCGTTCCGTCGCAGAGGGCCAGCCCGTCCCCGGTCAGTCCGACCATGAAGTCCACCTTGCTCGCCTGGGTGACCCGGCCGTTGTTGGAGGTCAGATTGGGGACGTTCGGGTTGTCATAGGCGCCGGCTTCGATCATGTTGTAGAATTCCCAGTCCGCGTGGGACAGATCGACGGTCTTCCCCCTGATCGGTCCGATCAGATTATGGTCGAAGGCATTCCCGGCCAGCACCGCAAAGGCGCCGGGTTCCAGCGGATACTGCCGTCCCGTGCCCGGCGTGCCGGGGAACTGATAGATATAGGTGACCGAAAGGGTGTCGGCGTCCAGGGCAGAGGCGCGCAAGCGCAGGAAGATCATGCCGTCGAGGTAAACCCTTTCGGACAGCCCGTTGTACAGCTCAAAGAACTGGTCGTAAAAATAGAAGATGTTGTTGGGCGGGCCCGAGGTGTAGATCTCGTTGATCTTCAGGCCGCGCTTGGATTTTTCGAGCCTGACGGTGTCGGAATAGACGCTGTCGGTCCCGATGGAATCCACGGTGAGGATGAGGGATTTCGCCCCGACCATTTCAATTTCGGTGTAGCCGTTCGGGCGGAAGACCGCGTGGGATTCCACATTGTAGTGCGCGTAGGGCAGTCCTTCGAAGCATACGCTGCCGGCGGAATCCGTGACGGCTTCCAGTTCGGGAATGTTGTAGTCGCGGGTGTAGATCAGTACGTTCAGGCCGGCGACCGGGACGATCAGCGAGGAATCCTCCTCCGAGGGCGCGGAGAACTGCAGACGGATCGTCAGGTTCCCGTCAACGGCAAGGGGTTTGTCCTCAAACAGCAGGCAGGAAACACCCAGCAGCAGTGCAAGCGACAGTAAGACGATATGGTATAGTTTTCTTTTCATGTTGCCTCTACAGTTGTACGCTCATTTCCAGACCGTAATAGATGGGGGAGTTCAGCTCGATCTCCGATTCGGTGTACGGACTGATAAAGCGTGCGCGGTTATCGAAGAAGTTATTGATATACAGGGACACCTCGGTATTCGGACCCAGTGATTTTGAAATGCGCAGGTTAATGAGCCACTGGCCCGTGTAATTGTATTCTTCGGCATCGTACCAGTAGGACATGCCCTGATAAAAGGTATAGGGGTCATTGTATTCGTTGATCGTTTCGAAGCCGTTGCTGCTGTAGACGGTCTGTTTTTTATAGAAGGGGGTGTACTGGATGTCCATCGTCACCCACAGACCGAAACGCTGGTTCAGGTAGCTGGCCTGACCATCCAGGACGAGCTTGCTCTGCCAGATCCGGGGAGAGGGGTACCAGAGTTCCCATTCGGCCGAGGTGGAACGGTAGTCCGGATCGTAGGTCAGGTTGTCCCCGCCGGAATTGCTGTAGCGGTAGGTCGCGTTGATGGCATATTTCACGTCGTGGATCCGGTTGGTCCGCAGGGTGAGCTCCAGTCCGTAGTCTTCCTCCCAGCCGATATTCTCATACACGGCGTAGGTATATTCCGTGTTGATCGTATCGGGATTGATCTCGTAGCCTTCCGGATAGGTGACGCTGCGCGGCCGGTCCTTGGTCTTGGCGTAATAACCGGTAAGCGAAACGCCCACCAGCGGACTCACTTTCCAGTCCAGCGAGGCTTCGGTCTTCTGCGACACATAGGACTTCAGGTATTCGTTGACCTGGTACAGGATCTTTTCCGTCTGCTGCTGCGACACCGTGTCGTAGTAGGCGATATGCTTCGGAACGCGGTAGATCTGGGTCAGCGAGACCGCTTTCACGCTCTGCCCGGTTCCGGCGCGCAGGGCAAGGTCGTCGCTGAGCTGGTATTTCAGATTGAAGCGCGGACTGAAAAAATCGCCCTGTTTCGCATCGAAGAGCGAGAACCCTTCGTCGAAGGAAAGGCGCAGGCGCTCGGGATTGAAGAGGTCGTAACGGATCCCGAAGAGGATATCCATCCGGCGTTTAAAGAGGTCAAAGTTCATTTTATCTTCGGCATAGAGGGAGAATTTCAGGTTCGCCGGGAAGTCGTCAAAGGAGTAGGAGCGTTTCGTTGAGGATTTTCCGTAATAGTTG
>CALMFL010000351.1 GCA_937862595.1 uncultured Fidelibacterota bacterium | reverse complement strand
ATCTTGGAATAAATAGTTTGCATTCTCAAAACCGTATACAAATCCAATTCATATTCTTTAAGATATCTAAGTGATTTATGACTTGCATTTTACGTTTCACGTCTTACGTTTTACATCTTACGAATAAAAAAACCGCCGGAATTCTCTGACGGTTCTTTTATTTTTATCAATAGATCCTTCTCCCGATATTCATCGGGAGAAGGATGTCAATATTTATTCTGGTTCCTGGTTTTTATGTCAATCCAGCTGTTTCTTGAACTTGAATGCGCCCGTTAATCTCCAGATCACAAAAAGGACGAGCGTGTAGGCCAAGAGGATCCCCAGGGTGATCCACCAGCCCCTCATAAGGTCTCCGGAAAAGAACATGGTGGGAATGTTCATCATGAACAGCATGGGCAGGGCCAGTCCGATCGTAATGGCCGAACCCAGGATCGAATCTTCGGCGATCTTTGTTTTGAAGTGAGGGTCCATGACCCGGATCAGGGTCAGCGAGGAGTTGATGGTCCCCGTCATTTCCCCAAAGACCGATACGAAACGTTCAAAGGGGTAATCACTGTAAGCGCGATAAGACACCCAATATAAAACGCCTACCGTTCCGAGTCCGCCCACAACGGAAATGAGCAAGATCGACAGCCAGTAATGCTGAAGGATCGGAATGGAGATCGCCGCAATGGCCGCCACGACCAGATAATCGATCGCGACACCGTTTATGCGCATCATCAATCCTTCGTCGAGCATATAGCTCTTCCCGATCTTGTCAAGGAATGAGCGTGTGCCGAGCGATAATAGAATACCGACAATAAAGTGGAAAGACCAAAGTGTGTTGGCAAGATCCGGAGGCAGAAGACCGGCTAAAAGTCGTGTGACCCAATAGGTTGCCAGATAGACCAGGCCGATCACGGCAAGCTGGAATGACATGGAATCAATGGCCTCATGCGCCATGGTCAGTTTTCCCGCGCTTCTTTTTTCGTCATGTTCAAGGTGAATGATCCCCGTCCGCACATCATGCGAGACCTCATCCAGACTCTTAATGGTCGACAGCTTATTTTTTCTAATGCCCATGCGGATCAAGCCGATCCCGCCAAAAAAGGCAAACAGATAACCGATGGCCGCAAAGGTCAAGCCGACCTGACCGCCGCCCATAAAGCCGTATTGTTCCCATCCGTGTCCGATGGAATAGGCAAGGCCGGGACCCATGCCGAAGCCCATGGTCAGCAGAACGCCGATCCCGGGGAAGAGATCGGGTTTGATCGTATAGATCAAGGCAAAAGTGATCAGTAGTCCGATCGTGGCCTGGGTCATATAACTTAAAATACAGGCCATGGCTTTGCTGTAGGGATCCTTCCCGGATTTTTGTTTTTCTTTTCTTAGCCCCATGGTAATGAACGTCAAAGCCAGCAAGTGATAGACATAAATGCCCAGACGTCCGGTGTCCAGTGGAACAACAGCCATCCCGGGTAAGCCGATGGCACGCCAAATTGCCCCCAGGATCTGAGGTCCAAAGATCAGGGCGGCAAAGCCGGCAAGGATGTTATTGGGGATAAGAAATTTTCTAAAGAAGGGAACGTAACGTCGCAGTATGGTTCCCAAAACAAGGAATAGACTCAGATATGCAAAATCGAGTACAACTTCCTTTAAATCGATTGCAAAATTCCAAGGGGTCATGGTTTCCTCCTGTGATTGATGACCGAATGAACGACTGTTCGTTAAAAATATAGGGGAAATTGGATATGAAAAACAAGTTATTTAAGGAAATATGGCAAAAGGAGCGGGAGTTCGGATTATAAGAGTTCGGGGTTCGGAGTGTGGAGATCGGAGTAGTATGGGAGTAAAGGGGTGTGACAATTATCACATATGGAAATTCTGAGTACTCATAATGCAATGAAATGATTATCTTGGTATTTTTGAAGGACGATAAATGGGTGACGCTAAGAGTTACAAAGAATTAAGGGTTTATAAGAAATCATATGATGCTGCTATGGAAATATTTAAATTATCAAAAGATTTTCCACAGAGTGAAATGTATTCACTAACAAGCCAGATAAGAAAATCTTCAAGATCGGTATCTGCGAATATTGCAGAAGCCTTTCGACGAAAAATTTATCCTAAATCATTTACATCAAAGATCAACGAGAGCGAAGCTGAAGCAACAGAAACCCAAAACTGGTTGGATTATTCATTCGATTGTGGTTATATAAATCGAAAAATCAGAGATGATCTCTATCAAACCTATGATGAAATTCTTGGTATGTTAGTTAATATGCGCGTGTCTGCAGATAAATGGAAACCAAAATAATTCAAATACTCTCCCATTCCCGAACTCTTTACTCCGAACCCCGATCTCCGAACCCCGAACCTCTTCACGCCATATCCTATTGAGATTTAATTTCTTTCAAATCCTTCATAAATGCCCTAAATTCACCCGAACACAGGAGGAAGCATGAGCAAAAAGAAGAACAACCAGTATAACACGCCCTGGCGGAAATCCGCAACCGCGATCTATAAAAAAGCCGATGACGGCAGGATCTACGGGACCTTTGAGGTCGAGATGGACGCCGTTCTCAGCTATATCGAAGCGAAGAAAAAGGAAGGCATCCGCATCACGGTCACCCAGATCGCCATGGCGGCCATCGGCCGCGCCATTGCCCTGGACATCCCGGATGTGAATGTCTACATCAAGCGGGGAAACGTTTATAAACGCGATAACGTGGGGATATTCACCGCCGTCATGAAAGGCGAAAGCAAGGAAATGAGCGGTTTTGTCCTGAGGAACATCGAAGATAAAAGCATTCTGGATATAACGAAAGAGATGGACGAACGGGTGGAACGGTCAAAGAACTCGGACCACGAAGAAGGCACGACAAAATCCAAGAACATTCTGGCGGTGCTCGGCTGGCCTCTGCGCAACTGGGTGTATAATTTTGTGCGCTGGTGGCACATCATCCTGGGTAAAGAGCTTAAGATCATGAATATTTCGCATGACGGTTTCGGCTCTGCGATGGTGACCAATATCGGCCATCACGACCTGCAGTTCGGCTTCCCGGCCCTGATGCCCATCGCCAATATTCCCTTTATCGTGGCTCTGGGCAGGATCGAGGAAAAACCCGTAGTTCGCAACGGAGAGATCGTCATACGCAAAATACTGCCGGCAGCCGCAACCCTTGATCACCGCATTTTTGACGGCTCCCAGGGCGGCGTTCTGGCGACGTCGGTCAGGAAATATCTGTTAGAGCCCGAATGCCTGGAGATCCCTGCAAGGGAGATACTGGAAAAGCGCGAAAACAAGAAATAAAATTTAAGAATATAAATCGAAAACGTAGGGGACGGTCGCGACCGTCCCTTACACTTATTGACCCTTTAATCCCGGTCCTTCTCAAAAAATTTCGGGAAGATATTCAAAAGCAGCAAGGCCAGTCCGATGCCGATGCAATTGGCGATCCAGTCCGTCAGGTCAGACGCCCTTCCGGGCGAGAATCCCTGCAGCACTTCCGAGACGCCCGCATGGGCAAGGGAAAGGATCAGGGTCCAGCGCCGGTTGTACCAGCGCTGCCAGTGCCCCTCCCGGAAAGAAAAGACCAATCCGAGGGTAAGAAGAAAATAGGTGAGGATATGCCAGAATTTATCGACGGAAAAAACCTTATGGACCGGCAGGCTGTCGCTGGGGAGCAGAAGGACGACCATAAGCAGGACCGCGTAGGCACCGGTTAACACAAAATAGAGAAATGAACGCCGTTCGCTCACGCCAGCACCTCGTCGGGTTTCAGGACGAGCGGCAGAAAGTTCAGCATATCGGAAGCGATCATGCTCCGGTTCCCGAGGGCGGCGGCCGCCGCCTGGCCGGCAAGTCCGTGGTAGGTCGCGCCGATCAGGACCGCATCTTCCGGGGAGTGGCCCTGGGCGATAAACGAGGCGATGAGGCCGGCCAGGAGGTCACCGCTTCCGGCGGTGGCCATGCCGGGCGCGCCGGTGAGGTGCAGGTACACCGCACCGGAAGGCAGCGCTGTCAGGCTGGTGCTTCCTTTCAGATGCACGATCGCGCCGGTCTCTCTCGCAAATTTTACGGCAAGTTCAACGGACGCTTCCATAACGGCAGGGATCTCTTTTTTGATGAGACCGGCGAATTCGCCGGCATGCGGCGTAATGACCACGGGCGCGGCAGCGGACTTAATCTGAGCGGCCTTCACATGAAAGAGCGCATCCGCGTCCAGGACCATCGGCAGACGGATCTCCTGCAGGAGCATGCGGACCAGGCGGCCGCTTTCGGGAGCGCGCCCGAGCCCGGGGCCGATCAGTACCGCCGCGCTTTTGCCTAACAGGCCGCGAATGCGCGGAAGGTCCCGCGCCGTGAGTATGTCGTCATTTACCCCCGCGTCCGCGACCGCTTCGGGCAGATGATGGAGCAGGAGGTGTTTTACCTGTCCGGGCACATAGGCGCGCAGCATGCCGCTGCCGCTTTTCAGCGCTGCCTGTGACGCCAGCGTCACCGCGCCCGGCATGGCGGCCGAGCCGCCGAGGCAGAGCACCTGTCCCATTTTGTATTTATGTCCCGTTACCGGAACGGGTTTCAGCCGCGCCGCCGCCGTATCGTGACCGCATAAGCGGATGTCCGGAACGGCCTGTTCGAACGAAAGCTCCGGATACGGCAGTTCCACGAGACGAAGTTCGCCGCAGTAGGCCTTGCCTTCCAGAAGAAAATTCCCGGTCTTATAAAATCCCATGCACAAGGTGATATCCGCTTTCAGGGCCGGTCCGCGCAGGATCCCGCCGGTCCCGTCTATGCCTGAAGGGATGTCCACGGCGATCACGGGCTGAAAGGTATGGCGGTCATGCAGTGCCTGCATCACGTCGGAATAAAATCCCGTGACCGGACGGTCCATGCCGCTCCCGAAGATCGCGTCGATCCAGCAGGC
>CALMFL010000350.1 GCA_937862595.1 uncultured Fidelibacterota bacterium | reverse complement strand
CCTGCGTCCGGGCGCAAAACCCCGCTTTGAAACCATCATGAAGATCCTGCATGCCATGGGATTCAGCTTGAGCGTTACGGTCCCAAAGGCGGAGGGCGTTTCGGAAGACGAGAAAAATTATCCGTAAATAAGGGCGAATGATTATTCGTCCCTGCGATCCTGTGATATGAATCCCGTCCGGACGAATGGCAATCGGGCGAATCGCGATTCGCCCCTACGATCTCACCAGCCTACGCCAAGGCTTCGGCCGGCACGCGTCTTACGTCTCACGATTCACGTCTCACGATTCACGTCTTACGATTCACGCCTGCCCTGCGCTGCGCCAGGCCGTAGTCAGCCAACCGGCGGACGAAGGCTGGTAGCCTTGGCGAAGCAGGGTTTCACGTTTCACCTCTTCCCAAACCCTCCAAAAATCCGTATATTCGGGAAAATCATATCAACGGGACGCTTTTATGAAAACCATCCTCGCCTTTGCCGGGAGCAACAGCTCCGTTTCGATCAACCGACGCCTCCTGCTTTACGCCGCGGAACGCATCGGATCCTGCGACCTGAAGATCCTGTCGTTGCGGGACTATGCCATGCCGCTCTATTCCCATGACGATGAACAGCGCTCCGGCATTCCGGAACAGGCCCGAACCCTGAACGCGCTCTTCGGCGCCTGCGACGGCTTTCTGCTGGCCCTGCCGGAATACAACAGCGGGATCACGCCGGTGTTCAAGAACACCGTGGACTGGATCTCCCGCATCGAAACGAAAATATTCCGGGGAAAACCCGTGTGCCTGCTGGCGGCCTCGCCGGGGAAGTACGGCGCAAAAAGCAATCTTGCGCATGTGGCGGACTTCCTGATGCCGCGCTGGGGCGGAACGGTCACGGGGACCTTCTCCCTGCCGGAATTCGACAGGCATTGGGTGAACGGGGAACTGCGGCTTGAGGAGGAAGAAGAAGCGGCCCTGGCCGCCGTTCTGCAGACCCTGACGGCCGCCGTCGAATAAAATTGTTGTTGAAATCCCCCGCATGTTTTAAATTCCGTTCAAACGATCAGGAATCGACCCGATGAAACTAATCCGCATCCCCTTTGCCTTTCTGCTGCTTTTGTCCGCCGCCTGCAGCAGCCTCTACTATGACGCCATGGAAAAAATGGGCGTGCACAAGCGCGACATCATGGTGGACCGCGTGACGGAAGCGCGGGATTCGCAGAGCGAGGCCAAAGAGCAGTTCCTCTCCGCCCTGGACCAGTTCAAAAGCGTGGTGGATTTTCACGGCGGGGACCTGGAGAAGGAATACGACAAGCTCAACGCCGTTTTCCTCCGCACCGAAGCCGGCGCCCAGCGGGTTCGGGACCGGATCGCAGCCGTGGAAAACGTCGCGAACGCGCTGTTCCGGGAATGGCGCGCCGAGATCCGGATGTACGACAACAAGGACTTCAAACAGGTCAGCCGGGATAAATATCGCGCAACCCGCGAGCGCTACCGGGACCTGCGCCGGGCCATGAAGAACGCCGAAGCGCGGCTGGAGCCCGCCCTGGCGCCCCTGCGCGACCGGGTGCTGTTCCTGAAGCACAATCTCAATGCCAGCGCCATCGCCGGGCTGAGCGGAGAGCTGATCAATGTCCAAAGCAATGTGGATGAGCTGATCCGGGAAATGGAAACCGCCATCGCCCGGGCCGACGCCTTCATTGCCTCCCTGTCGGGATCCTGAGGTTCGCCTGTTTGCCGACCGGGACAAAAGTATTCAAAGGAGAAAAAATGAAAAAAGATCATTCGCTTTTTATTGTGCTCTCCTTGCTCCTTCTGCTTGCCGGCTGCGGCAAAAAAGCGGTCGAGACAGCGGCCATGGACCTTCTGATCAAGACCGAGGTCGAGACCGCGGTCAGCATGCTGCAGCGGGTGTATGAAGAGCATTTGGACGGCGATATGAGCCTGGAACAGGCCAAAATGCTGGGTGCCGACCTTCTCAGGAATCTGCGTTACGGCGGCGAAGGCTATTTCTGGGCGGATACCGAGGAAGGCGTCAATGTGGTCCTTTACGGCCGCAAGGATGTTGAAGGCCGGAACCGGCTGGAGGACAAGGACCCCAACGGCGTATATTACGTCAGGGAATTTATCCGCCTCGCCGGAGAGGGCGGCGGCTATCTTGACTATCACTTTGCAAAACTGAGTCAGGGCGACCCGATACCCAAGCGCTCCTATGTCCTGGCTTTCGAACCCTTTGGATGGGTTGTCGGCTCAGGCTATTATTTGAAGTGACCGGCGACCGGCCGGTCCTCCGACGTGTCCTTCAAAGCTCCGAAGTGTCGGCGCGGAGAAGAAGGGTGACCGGTGAGCGAAAATCGCTAAACGGAAAATTTCAACCTTAAACGCGAACGCACAGGGGCTAAAGGAGTAAGGAATGAAGAAAGCATTTATTCTGATCGTGACACTATTCACCTTATTATGGCTGACTGGCTGCGCCATGGCGCCAAAGCCTGCGGCGGCACCCGTACCCGCGCCCGAAACGGAGATCCGCATCGATGAGGCATTCGTGGAAGGCGGCACCTTCCGCATGGGCGACGCCTGGGAGGGCGAGAACCCGGACGGAAAGATCGTCCATTCCGTCACCCTGAGCGGCTTTTACCTGGGCACGCATGAAGTCACCCAGGCGCTGTACCGGCGCGTGATGGGGAACAATCCCTCGGCGGCGCAGGGCGACGACCTCCCCGTCGAATCGGTGACCTGGTACGAGGCCGTGGAATTCTGCAACCGCGTCAGCGACGCGCTGGGACTGCAAAAAGTTTACACCGTCAGCGGCACCGAGGTCAGGGCCGACTTCACCCGGAACGGCTACCGCCTGCCCACCGAATCGGAATGGGAATACGCCGCCCGAAGCCGGGGCCGCGATGACCGGCAGTGGAGCGGGACCAACAAGGAAAGCGGGATCGAAGAGTACGCCTGGTACTACTGGGACGACCCCGCGCCGCATCCCGCCGGCATGAAAAAACCCAATGAGCTGGGACTTTACGATATGACCGGGAACGTCGAGGAATGGTGCTGGGACTGGTACGGCCCCTACACCAAGGCAGGCAAGACAGACCCGAAAGGTCCCGCCTCGGGCAAATACCGCGTTGCACGCGGCGGCGCCTGGAACTGGGACGCCGACTACTCCCGTACCGCCCGCCGCGACGGCTTTACGCCGGACAAACGCTACGAGGTCCTGGGCTTCCGCGTGGCGCGGAACGGGCGGTAGCGGATCGGCTCCATTATTGATATTTATCCCATTTTTTCGGATTATTCCTGATATATTGGCGTCGGATATCGATCTCTCCGATTCGCAATATCCGATCATGGAATGATCTTTTCCATTTGAAATCCTTGTATCCTGCCTGATGGATCAATTTTGATGATGTGGTCTTGAATGCGCCGATGATATGAGATAATGATGTTCTCCTGAGATGATCCAAATGTACGGGCGGCTTAAGAGCCGCCTCAGGGGGATCTACGGGCGGGTCCTGACCCGCCCGTACATTTAATTTGGGATC
>CALMFL010000349.1 GCA_937862595.1 uncultured Fidelibacterota bacterium | reverse complement strand
GTCACAAAGACTGATAAAAATATCTTGAAATTGTCATGGAAGATGTTAAATTTATCCCGTTATACTTCCGGCGGCGGGTTACGGGGCAGGAAGGGACCGAAACCGTAACGACAAGGAGCTGTTTATGAGAATCCTGCATGCGATACGATCCCGGGCCGAACTGTCGGACTATCTGAGATCGGCCGACAGGACCTACCTGCTTCTGTACAGGAAGGGCAGCGAGGCCAGCGACTGCGCCTATGCCAACATCAGGGCGGCGGCGGAACGCACGGACGAGATCACCCTGCTCTGCGCGGACGTGAACACCGTGCGGGACATCCACGAGGCCTACGGCGTAACGAGCGTGCCCTCCCTGCTGGAATTCGAGCAGGGCGCCCTGAAGAACGTCACCAAGGGCTGCAGCGGGAACGCGTATTACCGGGACCTTTTCGGGGGCTCCGGGACCCCGGTTCCGCCCCAGACCGGACAGGAAAAACCGAAAAAACGGGTGACCGTGTATTCCACGCCCTCCTGTCCCTGGTGCACCACGCTGAAGAACTATCTGAAAGAGCGCGGCATCCCCTACACCGACGTGGACGTGTCGCGGGATATGCGCGCGGCGGAAGACCTGGTCCGGCGCAGCGGTCAGCGCGGCGTGCCGCAGACCGACATCAACGGGCAGATCGTCGTCGGGTTCGACAAGGCCCGCCTGAATCACTTGCTTGAGATCAACGGATAAAAAAGAAAGGAACACGATATGAAAGAATTACAGCCTGTCAGTCCCTATGTCCTCCTGGACATCACCGAAGAATCCGGTGAACAGAAAACCGCGTCCGGGATCATCATTCCCGATACCGCCAAGGAAAAGAAAAAGACCGCCAAGGTCCTGGCCGTCAGCAAGGTCGAAAATTGCGAAGTGAAGGTCGGCGACGTTGTCCTTTACAAAGGCTACAGCGGCGACGAGATCGAATATGCCGGCAAGAAATACCTGCTGATCCAGTACGCCGACATCCTGGCCAAGGTCGTGGAGACGGAAAAGATATAATTGTCTCTTACATTTCAGGAACAGGGCGGACAATCGTTTGTCCGCTTTGTTTTATCGGGACTTTTTTTACGGGCACGGCCTGCCGGATCCGGGCGCTTCCGCAAAAGGGGAAAATGCCGTGACGCGATCCGCCGGTCGATCGTCCCGGAGCGCCTTCCTGCGGATGCCGGTGTGAACCCCGTCACAGATCACCCGCCCCGCCCTCACTCATAATATTAATTTGTTTTATTTCCTGCCAAAATTCCGTATTTTTGCCAGATGCAAAAAGGATAAAAAGCGCTCATGAGCTACAAGATCCATCTGGACGTTTTTGAGGGACCCGTCGACCTGCTGCTGTATTTCATCAAGCGCGATGAGATCAATATTTACGATATTCCCATCACGAAGATCACGCGCGATTACCTGGAGTATCTGGACCTGATGACCACCCTGAACCTGCAGATCGCCGGCGAGTTCGTCGCCATGGCGGCCATGCTCATGCGCATCAAGGCGCAGATGCTGATCCCCCGGATCAAAGAGGCCGTCGAGAACGAGGAGATGGAAGACCCGCGCAGCGAACTGGTGCAGCGTCTGCTGGAATACCGGTATTTCAAGGAGATCGGCGGCGAGCTGCAGAAGCTGGAGGCGCGGCATGCGGGTGAATTCCCGCGGCGGCCCGACTGGTCCTACATCGACCACGACATCCAGCCGGAGGACGCCCTGAGCCATGTCTCGCTTTTCGATATCCTGAACGCCTTCAGGCAGGTCATGGACCGCCTGCCCGCCGACAGCGTTCCGCACGAAGTGAACGTTGAGAGCACGAATATCACCGAACAGATCGATTTCATCTATTCCCATCTGAACCGCGAGCCGCGGGTGAATTTTTCCACGCTGGTGCGTTCCATCCGCAGCAAGGTGGTGCTCATTGTCACCGTGATCGCGATCCTGGAGCTCATGCGCACGCAGCGCGTCCGCGTGACCCAAAACGGGATCTTTGATGACTTTACGATCGAAAACCTGGAACCGGGAGCCTGATGTGGAAACACCGACCCAAACGGGCGTAAGCCTGCTGGACATGCAGATCGTCGAGGCCCTTCTGATCGCCTCGGACATTCCCCTGACCCCCGACCGGCTCAAAGAATGCCTGGACGAGGGACACCGCATTGACCTCGCCGGGGCCGTCGAGGCGCTGAACGCCCGCTACGAGCGCGGCAAGCACGCCTTTTACATCATGCCCGTCGGCAAGGGATTCCAGATCGTCACCGTGAACACCTTTGAAACGATCGTCCGCAATTTTATCAACCGCAACGTCCGGGCCCGGCTGACCTACGCCGCCCTGGAGACGCTCGCGGTCATCGCCTACAAGCAGCCGATCAGCAAGCCCGAGATCGAACGGATCCGCGGCGTGAACTGCTCCGCCGTGCTGGCCACCCTGCTGGAACGCGAACTGATCACCGTTTCCGGCCGTGCGGAAGCGGCCGGCCGTCCCCTGCTCTACGTGACCACGGACGAATTCCTGCGCTATTTCGGACTGGCCTCCCCCGCCGACCTTCCCCGCACCCGCGAACTGAACGAACTTTTCCGGACCGGGGAGCACGCGCCGCAGGATCAGCGATCCGAAAACGAAACCCCTCTTTCGGACTAAGCCATGCTACAGAAACTTTCCGTCGAGAACATCGCGATCATCAAGAACATTGAGGTCGGCCTGGGCCGCGGCTTCTCCATCCTCACGGGCGAAACGGGAACGGGAAAATCCATTATCATCGACGCCCTCGGCCTTGCCCTGGGCGCACGGGCAGACAGCGGCATGGTCCGCAACGGCACCTCCCGGGCCGTCGTGGAAGCCCATTTCGACCTGCTGAACCTGAATTCCGAACTGCGCCAGGCGCTGGAGGAGGCCCAGCTGGACTATGCCGGCGGCGACGTGGTGATCCGCCGGGAGATCAATGCGAACGGAAAATCCCGCGCCTTTTTCAACGACGCGCTCATTCCCCTTTCCACCCTGAAGCTCATGGCGCCGAACCTGGTGGAGATGCATGGCCAGCATGAGAACCAGAAACTTTTCAAGCCGAAAAACCATCTTTTGTATTTGGGCAAATGCGTGAAGGACCGGCAGGTGATCAAC
>CALMFL010000348.1 GCA_937862595.1 uncultured Fidelibacterota bacterium | reverse complement strand
AGGATCAGCACCGGACCCAGGATCTCGTTCATGTGTTTCTGCAGAAAACGGGAGATTTCCGCATTCGCCAGCAGCCCGGCGGCGATGCCGGCGCCCAGCGCCACATAGACCAGTGTGCGTCCGAGGGCATATAAAAGCCCCGAAGCCAGCACATGCGGCTTATGTCCGGCTTTGCGGGCGATAAAGGAAATGGCGGCAATGTTGGTTGCCAGGGGACAGGGGCTGACGGCGGTCAAAAGGCCCAGCCAGAGTGCGGTGAAAATGGCGAGTTCATTCATTATTCGCCCTCCCGTCCAGATAGAGATCAATGGCCGTGCTCAGATAGCTGTCGAAAGCTTTCCGATCGCCGGTCAGCGTCCAGACTTCATCAAGACGCTGATAACGAAGGACCTCTCCATCCCGGACATCCGCGACCACCACAGTGGAAGCGGCGATCTCGAAGGCTTCCGCCATTTCGATATTCTTCATGAAATCGATTTCTTTCCATCGTATCCGGCCGTCTCCCAAATGTGTTGTATAGTTCCTGTCAAGGAGATCTTTCGTCATCGCTTCGATCGTATTACAGGTTTCGCAGCGAAAGGTGGAATGAAGGTAATAAACCGCGATATGGTCGCCTGTAAACGCGTTTTCGCCTTCGCTATCAGCGGTTTTTTGGGAATTCTTTCCCAGCATATAGCCGATACTGATCAGCGCAAAGCTTAGAAGCACTACCTTGAAAAAGGAGGCGATTTTCCGCAGACCGGGCTCCGTTATTCGCATGTCCCGCTTTCTTCCGTTTCGCCGCAGCCGGAGCAATCCGTGCAGTCCTCCTGAACGACCGCGGCATTTTGTGCTTTTAGCGGATAACCGAGTTCGTTCCATTTTTTGAGGATGTCTTCCTTGGAAATAAAACCCACATGCCGCCAGAGTTCTTTTCCCTGCGGATCAAAGAAGATCTGGGTCGGGATACTGCGGATCCCGTATGTTACGGCCGCCTGCTGATTTTCCGGCTTCCACACGTCGATGAACTCCACGTCCAGCACGCCGGCGTATTCTTTTTTGAGCTCCTCGAGAATGGGCGCCATTTCTTTGCAGGGAATGCATTTGTCCGCACCCAGGTCCAGGAGTCTGGGCAGGGGTTTCGGGGATTTTTCACAGGATATGAGCATTATCATCGCGAGAACGATCATGATAACATGACGGAATGAACAGACGTTTTTACGTTTCAAGAGCAGACCTCCTCTAAGGCTTCTTTTCCATATTTAACAACAATACCGATATTTGATTCATTTACCTCGGACCTTCCTTTAAGTAATCCAAGGTCGGACAGGCGGAGATGCCGGATCTTCCGGATGCCCGCGAGCTCAAGCGTTTTTCTGGCGCAGTCCAGGGGACAGCCGTCGATCGCCAGGACGGCGCCGGCGGCTTCCGCAGAAAGCACGATCCCTTTGACCTGACCGCCGACCCCGGCCAGACAGGCCATGCTGCCCGTGCCGTCACGCGTCATTTTCCGTGCGGCCCGATCCGCGATCTCACCGGTATCGGAGGAACCCGAACAGGGAAAGATCAAGGTGGGCGCGCTGTCACAGTCGCAATTGCAGCTGCATTTTGACATGGATGCCCCTTTATTTTTTCAGAAAGGTTTTAAGTTCTTCCACACCGGGCACCCTGCCGACGAATTTAACTTCGTCATCGATAGCCAGCGCCGGGGTCATCATAACGCCGAAGGCCATGATGGCGTTGATATCGGTCACTTTTTCGATCTCATGTTCGATGCCGAGTTCCAATGCGGCTTTTTCCGCATTTTCCGTCAGCTTTTTACATTTGGGGCAGCCCGTGCCCAGGATCTGGATTTTCATGGTTTCCTCCAATTGTTAAGCGAAGATCGCGCCGTAGATCATCCCGCTGATTGTCGCCATGACGATCACGAGCGAAACGAAGACCAGGGTCTTTTTATTTCCAAGAACGCTTCGGATCACCAGCATGTTCGGCAGGCTTAAGGCCGGTCCCGCGAGAAGCAGCGCCAGTGCGGGTCCCTTGCCCATGCCGTTGCCGATCAGTCCCTGCAGGATCGGGACTTCGGTCAGCGTGGCGAAGTACATAAACGCGCCCGCGAACGAGGCAAAGAAATTCGACAGGAGCGAATTCCCGCCGACCGCTTTGGAAATCCATTCCGAAGGGATCAGTCCTTCATTGCCCGGACGTCCTAAAAGAGCGCCGGCGACCAGCACGCCGATCAGCAGCAGAGGCATGATCTGCT
>CALMFL010000347.1 GCA_937862595.1 uncultured Fidelibacterota bacterium | reverse complement strand
ACCGGACTGACCGCGGACTGCACCCAGCTTGATGTTCAGAAAAACACCGACCTTGATCAGATCCGGCCAGCGTACGGGGGCAACATCATGGCGCACATCCATACGCCGAACCGCCGTCCGCAATTCGCGACGGTACGCTATAAAATATTCAATGCGCCCGAACGCTCCGAAGCACGATCGGGAAAACTGACCCGCTGTACGATCGACGATGAAAAACTGGTCTCCCGGATCCGGGTGATCGAGGTCCGAAAGAAGGAAAAGGTCCGGAGCATTGAAGATGCGGACATCATTCTGGTCGCCGGGCGCGCTTTCAAGAAAGAGGAAGACCTCGCCATGATCCATGAACTCGCCGACCTGCTCGGCGCGATGGTCGCCACGACCCGCCCCCTGATCGAGGCCGGATGGACGGACCCCCGCATGCAGATCGGATTGAGCGGCCGGACGGTAAAACCAAAACTGATCATCACCTGCGGCGTCTCGGGAGCGATCCAGTTCGTTGCGGGCATGAATAATTCCGATACGATCATTGCGATCAATTCCGATCCAAAAGCCCAGATATTCAACGTCGCGCATTACGCGATCGTCGGCGATATCTATGAGATCATTCCCGGGATGATCGCGAATATCCGTCAATTAAAGGGTAAGTAATGAACTATAAAACGATCACACAGAAAGACATCGATCACCTGATCGGCATTTGCGGACCGGACCAGGTCCTGTACGGGGACCGGATCCATGAGGATTACAGCCGGGACGAGCTCGCCGGCATCCGCCAATTCCCCGATGTGGTGGTTTTTCCCGAAAACACCGAACAGGTTTCCGCGATCATGAAATATGCCTCGGCACGCCATATTGCCGTGACGCCGCGCGGCCAGGGAACCGGTCTTGTCGGCGCCGCCGTGGCGATCCATCGTGGGATCATGCTCTCCACCGAACGCATGAACCGCATTCTTGAACTTGACGAAGCGAACCTGACCCTGACCGTGGAACCCGGTGTCCTGCTAATGGAAATATCAAAATATGTCGAAGAGCACGATCTCTTTTATCCTCCCGACCCCGGTGAAAAAAGCGCCTCGATCGGCGGAAATATCAGCACCAACGCCGGCGGCATGCGCGCCGTCAAATACGGCGTGACCCGGGATTACGTCCGCGCGCTTGAGATCGTCCTTCCTTCGGGCGAGATCATCAACGTCGGCGGCAAGATCGTCAAGGACAGTTCCGGCTACAGCCTGAAGGACCTGATCATTGGCTCGGAGGGCACGCTCGGGATCATTTCAAAAGCGGTCCTGAAGCTGCTACCCCTTCCGAAAGTCGCGATCTCTCTGCTGGTCCCCTTCCCCGACATCGAAACGGCGATCACGGCCGTCCCGGTCATTATCAAATCCAAGGCGATCCCCACCGCCATCGAATACATGGAACGCAACGTGATCCTGTCGGCCGAGGATTTTCTCGGAAAGCGTTTCCCGGACACGAGCTCGGACGCCTACCTTCTGCTTACCTTTGACGGGAATTCGAAAAAGGACGTGGAAACGATCTACGAAAAGGTCGCGCATGTCTGTCTGGACGCCGGCGCGCTGGATGTGTTCATTTCCGACACCGCCGAACGCAACGAGTCCATCTGGTCCGCGCGCGGCGCGTTCTTAGAGGCCATCAAGGCATCCACCACGGAAATGGACGAATGCGATGTCGTCGTTCCGCGGGACCATGTCGCAGATTTTATCAATTACACCAAGCAGGTGGAAAAAGA
>CALMFL010000346.1 GCA_937862595.1 uncultured Fidelibacterota bacterium | reverse complement strand
TTTCACGTTTTCACGTTTCCGTTGGTTTGTCCGGCCGAAATCCACTATATTTTATCATGACAAAAGCCCGAAAAACATTCCCGCTCCTCCTCTTGCTCGTGTTCGCCGCGTCCCTGTGCGCGGAACCGCTTCCGCCGCTCGCGATCGCACGGCTGAAATACGACGGGGGCGGGGACTGGTACAGCAATCCGGGCTCGCTGGAAAACCTGATGAGCTTTATTGAAAAACATACGGGACTGGATATGGCGGATAAACAGGCGGTCGTCGAACCGGGTTCGCCGGAGCTGTTCGCGTATTCCTACCTGTATATGAACGGGCACGGGAACGTCTATTTCAGCGAAGAGGACGTCCGGCGCCTGCGCTACTTCCTTGAGAACGGCGGCTTCCTGCATGCCGACGACAATTACGGCATGGACCCCTCGTTCCGCCGCGAAATGAAGAAGGTCTTCCCCGATAACGAATGGGTGGAACTGCCCTTCGACCATCCCATCTATCATCAGGTGTTCGACTTTCCGGACGGACTGCCCAAAATTCACGAACATGACAACAAGCCGCCCCGGGGACTGGGACTGTTCCACCGCGGGCAGCTGGTCGTTTTTTATACCTACGAGTGCGATCTTGGGGACGGCTGGGAAGATGCGGAAGTCCATCGGGACCCCGAGCCCGTCCGCACCGCCGCCCTGAAAATGGGGACCAATATTTTCATTTACCATCTAAAAAAGTGACCCCGGCGTGAAATCCGATACATCCGCATATTTCGAAAGCATACTTCATCATTTCCGGACGCAGAGGGCCCGGGACCGCGCACGGCATACGCTGTTTCTTGCGCTGGCCCTTAACCTGGGCTATGTGCTCCTCGCGGCGGTGCTTGAGTCGATCTGGTACTTTCCCCCGATCGTGAAACAGCTGTTCCGGTGGGGCCTGGCCTTCAACGCCCTTGCCGCGGCTGACCTGCTCCGCATCCTTTGGGATGTCCTCTCCCGGCACAGCGCCGAAGAGAACGCCCGCCTGCTTCTGCATATCGGCCGGCGGGTGGAGGCCGTCCGGGACAAACTGCTGAACCATTACCAGCTTTCAAGGTCCGGGCAGGAATTGGCGCAGCTCGCGGTGTCCCGGTTCACGGAACAGCACCCGCCCGCCGTCTTTGACGGCAGTTATCAACCGAAGCCGCTGAAGCGGAAACGGAATATTGTTCTGATCATGGCCGCGCTCTGCGCCCTGTGCCTGCCCTTCCTGAGCGGCGGCATGGCGCGCCTGTGGCATGCAAAGATCCCGTTTGAGCCGATGTTCCCCTATTCGATCTCGGCCGAACCGCGGGACACGACCGTCTTTTCCTACGATTCCCTGAAGGTCCGGATCGTCCGCAGGGCGCCCGCGCACTTTCCCGTGGAGCTGTATTCCCTGCAGGAGAACACGCCCCTCCCGGAACTGCCCGCGCCTTCCCGCGATTCGCTGTTCAATTTTTCCCTGGACCGGGTCCGGGGATCCCGGACCTACGTCGTTGCCCTGCGCCGCCCCCATCTTTTCTACGCCCGGAAGTACATCGATACCGATACGGTCAGGGTCACGGTCATTGAGCGGCCGAAGATCCGGACCCTGGAATTTACGGTCGCCGCCCCGGCCTATTCCGGCCTCCCCGAAGCGCGCTATGAGGGCAATATCGACCGTTTCCGCATGCTCCGGGGCTCGGTGCTGTCCATCGACGCGCTCCTGTCGGATACCGCAGGTTTTTCTACCGTCGTGCTGGCGGGGGATACCCTGCCCATGACGCGGGACGGCGCCCGGAACCGGATCAGCGTCATTCCCGAAAAAGACGGCCCGATCGTCCTGAATATCCGCGACCGGCGGGGCGTGGGCATCAAAGAACCGCCCTTCTATCACATCGAACTTGAGGAGGACGCCCGGCCGCAGCTCAGCATTCTGCGTCCCGAGTCCGGAGAAAGGATCCTGCTCCGTGATGCCATGAAACTTCCCTTCATGGCCTATCTTCAGGACGACTTCGGTCTTTCGGCCTTCCGCGTCAGCTATTCGGTCCGTTCCGAATATTCCGCCGATACCGCACGGTTCACGGCGGACCTCCCCCTGCGCAGCGATGCGCGCATCCAGTCCCTGGCCGGCAGCTGGGAGACCGGCCGTTTCATCTCCCCGGGTTCCGAGCTAAGCTACTATTTCGAATTGTCGGACAATGACGCGGTCGCGGGTCCGAAGACCGTTCGCTCCGAAACCTTCTATGCGGAATTTCCCACGCTGGGCGAGCTCTTCCGTGCGCAGAGCGAGGAAGCGCAGACCCTGCAGGAAACGCTGGAAAACGAGATCCTGAGCGGGTCGGACATCCTTCAGGATATCGACAAGATCCGGAAGGAATTGCTGCAGGAAGGGGAGCTGGACTGGGAAAACCGTTCGGCGCTGCAGGAAAACCTGGACGCCCTGGAACAGGCGCAGAAAGAACTCGAAGAAATGCAAACCTCCCTGCAGAAGCAGGAACAGTTCATGAAAGAGAACGCCCTGTTCAGCGAGAGCGTGATGAGCACCTTTGAGCAGCTGCAGGAGCTGATGAACGAGCTGATCGACGACGAGATGTTCGACATGATGAAAAGCATCCGGGACAAGCTGGAGCGCGGCGACATGTCCGACATGGAAAAGGTCCTGGAAGATTTTTCCGAAAAGGCGAAGCGATTTGAAGAAAGCCTTGAGCGCATGCTGGACATTTTCAAGCGCATCCAACAGGAACAGCGCCTGGAAGAGATCGCGGCCCGTCTGAAAGAAACGCTTGAAAAACAGCAGGACCTGCTCGAACAGGCCGGCGACATGTCCGGCAACGATGCGGCGGAACGGCAGGAACAGATCGCGGAAGAGACCGAAGACCTGGAAGAACGGATCCGGGAATCCTCCGGACTGTTCGAAGAAGAGGCAGGGGAGGACTTTCGGTCCTTCCGGGAAGAAATGGAAGCATCGGCCGTTACGGAGGACATGGAACGGGCTTCGGACGCTTTCCGCAAACCCGACCGTGAGGCCGGCATGTCGGACAGCCGGGCCGCCGAAAAGAAGCTGGGCAAATTATCCGCTTCGTTCGACAAGATGGCCGGGGAGATGATGGAAAAGCAGAAGGAAGAGATCACCTCCCGGTTTTACGCGATCCTGCAGAAGACCCTTTACATGTCGCAGCGTCAGGAAGAAGCCCTCGAATTCGGGGCGGGACTGGAAAACGATTCCCCGCTGCTCCATGCCTTTACCAGCCGGGAAGGCGAGATCCTTCAGCTTGCGCAGGATATCAGCTCCCGGATGCTCGCCCTGTCGAAAAAGACCTTTTTTGTCGACAAGGCCCTGGGACTTGCGCTGGGGGGCGTGCTCGCCGAACTGAGCTCCGGCATCCGGAATATCGAGGAGGCGAATCTTTCGCAGGGCAGGGATGAACTCCGGAGCGCGTATAAATATATGAACCGGCTGGGACGCCTGCTCCTGCAGCGCATGGAGCAAACGCAGCAGCAGCAGGGGAATGCTTCGGGACTGGAATTTTATTTGCAGCAGCTCCAGCAGATGGCCGGTCAGCAGCAGCAGCTGAACGACGGCATGCCTCAGCCCGGCATGAACGGAAGTCCGGGCGACAGCATGATGGACCAGCTGGCACGGCTCGCCGCTCGCCAACAGGCCCTGCGACGATCCCTGAAGGAGATAGGGCAGGGTCTGTCCGACAGTGAAAACGGCGGCCGCGTCACCGGGGACCTGGAGCGGATCGCGAAAGACATGGAAGAGATCATCGATCAGATGCGCAGGAACCAGGTCAACCGCCAGACCCTCCTGCGGCAGGAGCAGATCGTGCAGCGCCTGCTGGATGCCAGCCGCTCCGCCACGTCCCGCGATTTCAAGGAAGAGCGCGAGTCCGTAACGGGAAGCGACCTGCCGCGCGAAAACCCCCTGGGCCTGCCGGATGATCTCGGGGAGCACGGATCGCTGATCAATTCACTGCGCCGGGCGGTCCGGGAGAGCGACCTTTCCGCGCAGGAAAAACGCGACATGGAGGCTTATCTGGAATCACTGCTCCGGCAGAATACCCTGCCCCGTCCGGAAAGCGAGGAGAAAAAATGAGAGCACCCCGGACCCTGATTGTCTTGTTCCTGGTGCTTGCATTCGCGAGCGCGCCCGCAGCCGCCCGTGCGAACGATCCGCAGGAGATCTACCGGCAGGCCCTTGAACTGGAGCGGAACGGAGAGTACGGCAAGGCGGAAGCCCTTTACGAGAGTCTGTTCGGATCCTCCCCGGAAAATTATAATTATTATACCCGCTATAAGCTGGTTTTATCCCGCCAGCGGAAATTCGACATCCTGATCCCCGTGATGGAAGAACGCCTGAAGCGCCGCAGCGACCCCTACACAAAGATGGAGCTCGGGACCGTCTATTACGCCGCGGGAAAGCCCGGTGACGCCGAAGCCGTCTGGCGTTCGGTCATGAAGGGCGTTCGTCCCGAGATGCAGCGATCCTATGCGAATTACGTTTACCGGGATATGCTGGAGTACGGGCTCGGAGGGCGTTTTTACGATGCGGCGATCCTGCTCCGCGAAATGACCGGGCTTCCCGATCTGCTGGCTCAGGTCGCGTTCGAGAACGCGCTCCGCTATCAGGACTGGGAGCATGCGGCGCAGGAAATACGGATGATCCTCACACGGAAACCGAACGACCTGCGGGCGGTGCGGCAGGCGTATTTTTCCCTGGCGGAAAACTCGCCATTCTATCCCGTTATGATCGCGGAACTGCGGACGATCGCCGCCCCGGAGGCACAGCGCTTCCTGTCCGAAACACTGGTCCACACCGCCGCGTACCGCGAGGCCTTCGAGGTGCTGAAAACCTATCCGCAGCTGGCGTAAATGCGCAAGGCGCTCGCGGATCTCGCGCAGAACATGTACCGGCAGAAAGAATTCGAGATCGCCTTTGCCGCGACGCAGGAGGCGGAAGGCAGGCAGACGGATCCGATCCTGTCCGCCACCCTGGCCCTGCTGGCCGCACAGAGCCGCGAACAGATGTTCTACCGCAGCGCCCGGCCGCTCTCGCGGATCCCCATGCCCTTTTCCTCGGTGTATACCGACATCCCCTTTTCCGCCTACGATCGGGAGCGGTATTTCCTGATCGAGGACGCCCTGCGGCGTTTCGATTCGCTGCTGACCGCTCCCGAGCCCGTCTCGGCCGTCGCCCGCTTTCATCGCGCCGGCATTCTGTACCGGGTGTACCATGATTTCGACACCGCGTTGAAGGAATACCGGATGCTGGCGGACGCGCCTCTGCCGCAGCTGGCGAACACGGTTTACACCCGGATCGCCGAACTCCACGGAGCGCGGGGAGACTACGAAGAAGGCGTCCGTTCTCTGCGCCGCGCCGCGCAGGATCACGGCTTATCGGCCGCCGAAGAGGACCGCCTGGCGGCCCCGCTTCTGCTTGCGTCCTTCCTTGCGGGGGAGACGGATTCCCTGGCCGCACGGACCGCGCAGACGCTGTCCCTGCTTCCCGAGAACGACCCCCTCTATAACGATGTGCTCGGTTTTGCCGGGTTCGTTTCCGGGGCGCTGAAGGACACGCTGAACCACGCCCGCTGGCTGGAGGCGGAACGGCTTCTGCGCCGGAACGAGATCTCCCGCGCCGCCGAACTGTTCGAGACCCTGCTTTCGGGAAATTCTCCCGCCGCCGCCCTCTACGGCATCCGCTGTCTGGATTGCCTGCGCCTGCTGGACGATACCGAAAGGGAGAAACAGGTATGGGAAAGGTATTACCGGAAATTGCTGACCACCCCCTCCGCCGATTTTTTCATGCTCCGTTACGCGGAATTCCAGGAAATAAAAATGCACAATTTGAAAAACGCCATTGAAATATATGAGAATTATTTACTATCTTATCAGGAAAGCATGTATTATGAATTCATACGACAGTATGTGCGGCAACGTCATACCACAGGTGCGCCATGATCACGATCACTAAACAGAAAGAACTTGTCGCCGCCGCGATGAACGTGCGCGGGGAAGCCTGGGCGCCTTACTCGCAATTCCGCGTGGGCGCGGCCCTGCTGACGGCGGACGGCGAGATCATCACCGGGGTGAACATGGAAAGCAGCAGCTACGGACTTTCGGTCTGCGCCGAGCGGAACACCATCGCCTGCGCCGTGGCAAAAGGAAAACGCGAATTTACCGCCATGGCGGTCGTCAGCAGGGGCGGGGTAACGCCCTGCGGCGCGTGCCGCCAGGTCATTTATGACCTGTGCGGGAACATTGACATCGTGCTTGCCGATGAAACCGGCGCGATCAAAAACACCACCACCACTCAGGAACTGCTGCCCTTCGCTTTCGGGGATAAGGATCTGGCATCATCAGGGGATCTATGAATAAAAATATCGTCATCGGCATTGCGGGCGGAAGCGGCTCCGGAAAGACATCCGTTGCAAAGGCCCTGGTGAAGGACATGCACCTGAACGGCGCCGTCATCATCGAGCAGGACTGGTACTACCTGGACCTGTCCCACCTTCCGCAGGAAGCACGCATGAAATGGAATTTCGACCATCCCGATTCCGTGGAATTCGATCTGCTGATCCGGGACCTGAAGGCCATGCGCGAAGGCAAGACCGTCAAGGTGCCCCAGTACAATTACGTGACCCATTCCCGGGCAAAAGAGACCCTGACCGTCGCGCCCCAGAAGGTCGTGATCGTCGAGGGCATTCTCGTCCTGTACGAACCCCAGCTCCGGGATCTCCTGGACATCAAGATATTTGTCGACACCGACATGGACATCCGCTTCATCCGCCGGCTGAAACGGGATATTTATGAGCGCGGGCGGGCGATCGACAATGTGATCAACCAGTACATGCGCACGGTCCGCCCCATGCATGAGACCTTTGTGGAGCCGTCGAAACGCTTTGCGGACATCATCGTCCCCGAGGGCGGCAAGAACAAGGTGGCGATCGATCTGCTGCGCACAAAGATCGCGTCATTATTAGCATAACGAGGGAAGTGTAGTATGGAAACAGGATGGCGTCCCCAGAAAGGGTACATTGAAGTGATCTGCGGAAGCATGTTCAGCGGAAAGACCGAAGAACTCATCCGCCGCCTGATCCGGGCGCAGATCGCAAAACAGAAGGTCGTGGTCTTCAAGCCGCGCATCGACAACCGTTTTCATAAGGAAAAGATCGTCAGCCACAGCAAGCAGGAGATCCCGAGCATTGTCATTCAGGACGCCGAAGAGATCCTGCACCATGCCGTTTTTGCCCAGGTCATCGGGATCGACGAAGCCCAGTTCTTCAACAACGACCTGGTGGAGATCGTCCAGAAACTTGCCGATTCGGGCAAACGGGTGATCATCGCGGGCCTTGATACCGATTACCGCGGCATTCCCTTTGAACCCCTTCCGAACCTCCTGGCCATCGCAGACGACATCGTCAAGATGCACGCCATCTGCATGCGCTGCGGCGCACAGGCAAATTACACCCAGCGCATCACCTCCTCCAAGGAGCGCGTGGTGGTCGGCGCCGGAGAAGCCTACGAAGCGCGCTGCCGGCATTGTTTTGAACCGCCCGAAGGCGACGCCGAACACAAATGATCATAACCGCACGGGTTTGAATATCAACGGGCGGGATCCCCGGTCCCGCCCCTTCCATATGGGAACATTTTTTTCAGGAGAGTTTTGAATGAGCATATTTTAATCTTGAAATACCGGATAAGCTTTACTAAATTCAGCGCTGTAATAAATTAATGGAGGATAAACAAATGGCAAAGCAGATCGAGTATAATGTTGAAGCCCGGAGTAAGCTGAAAGCGGGTGTTGATCAACTTGCGAATGCTGTTAAGGTAACATTGGGACCGAAAGGCCGGAATGTCGTCATTGAAAAAAGCTTTGGCGCGCCCCTGGTCACAAAAGACGGTGTTACGGTTGCGAAAGAGATCGAACTTGAAGATAAAATTGAGAACATGGGCGCTCAAATGGTCAAGGAAGTCGCTTCCAAAACATCGGACGTGGCCGGCGACGGAACCACGACGGCAACGGTGCTGGCACAGGCCATCGTTACGGAAGGGATCAAGAACGTAACGGCCGGTGCGAACCCCATGGAGCTGAAACGCGGGATCGACGTCGCGGTGGCGGCGGTCCTTGAGGAACTGACCAAAATGAGCAAAAAGGTCAACGACTCGAAGGAAAAGATCGCACAGGTCGGCGCAATTTCCGCCAACAACCAGCAGGTCCGCATGGTCCGCGCCGGGAAAGACAAGGAAGAGATCGTGGAAGTCCCGATCGGCGAGATCATCGCCGAAGCGATGTCCAAGGTCGGCACCGACGGCGTGATCACCGTGGAAGAAGCGAAAAGCGCTTTGACCTCCCTGGACCTCGTCGAGGGCATGCAGTTCGACCGCGGATACCTGTCCGCGTACTTTGTGACGGACACCGAGACCATGGAAACGGAACTGGAAGATCCTTTCATCCTGATCCACGACAAAAAGATCTCAACGATGAAAGACCTGCTCCCTATCCTGGAACGAACGACCCAGATGGGCCGCGCCCTGCTCATTATTGCCGAAGATGTCGAAGGCGAAGCCCTGGCAACCCTGGTCGTGAACCGCCTGCGCGGAACGCTCAAGGTCGCCGCGGTCAAAGCTCCGGGATTCGGCGACCGCCGCAAAGCGATGCTCGAAGACATCGCCATTTTGACCGGCGGCACGGTGATCTCGGAAGAACAGGGATACAAGCTTGAGAACGCCACCCTTGAATATCTGGGACAGGCGAACCGGGTCAGTATTGACAAAGACAACACCACGATCGTGAACGGCGCCGGCGACCCCAAGGCCATTCAGGCCCGGATCAACGAGATCCGCGTTCAGATCGAAAATACAACGTCCGACTATGACCGTGAAAAACTTCAGGAACGCCTTGCCAAGCTGGCGGGCGGCGTTGCCGTGCTGAGCATCGGCGCTGCGACCGAAGTTGAAATGAAAGAAAAGAAAGCCCTCGTTGAGGACGCCCTGCACGCCACCCGTGCGGCAGCGGAAGAAGGCATCGTGCCCGGCGGCGGGGTTGCCCTGCTGCGCACCGCGAAGATCCTTGACGCGATCAAGAAAAAAGTCAGCGGAGACGAGGTCATCGGTGTGGATATCGTCCAGCGCGCCCTGCAGTACCCGATCCGTCAGATCGTGGCCAATGCGGGACTGGAACCCGCGATCATCGTGAAAGAAGTGCTGGAGCACACGGATGATTACGGATTTGACGCACGCCTCGAACGCTTCGGCTCGATGTTCGAATTCGGTATCGTGGACCCGACCAAGGTCGCCCGTACCGCGATCCAGAACGCCGCGTCCATCGCCGGCCTTCTGCTGACCACCGAAGCCGTCATCTGCGACAAACCGCAGGAAAAAGAAAGCGGACCCGCAATGCCTCCCGGAGGCATGGGCGGCATGGGCGGTATGTATTGATCCCTCCCGCCGCATGATATATTCAGGCGCCCCGAAACGTCGGGGCGCTTTTTTTTTATTTCGAAAAAACCGGGGCAACCTTGTGCGCTTCAGGGATCACCGACTTTCTTTAGCGGCTATCCGCCATTTCCCATAAAATCATTTTCTCCTACGTATTATTATGTTATTTTACACCGATGAACATTAAACAACGATCCCGGACATTGCTGTGCTGCCTTGCCCTTTTGCCAGGCCTTTGTTTTGCCGGGGACCTCGACGAGTACGATAAAAAGATCGAAGAGGGGACCCGGCGGCTCAAAGAACTGGAAAAACAGATCGTCCTCCTTCAGTCCGAAGAAAAAAAGATCCAGCAGCAGGAAAAGGGACTGATCCGGGAGATGGACAATACCGACCGCCAGATCTCGCTCACCACGGAAAAAATTCGGCTTCAGAACCGCGAACTCCAGCTTCGGAGATCAAAGCAGGCGCAGCTGAAGAAGGATTATCAGAATGCGGAAGCACACGGAAGTGTCCTGATCGGGCGGTATAAGGACCGGATTGTCCGGGCGTATAAAATGCGTCCCGCACGGCAGTGGGACCTTTTCATCGATGCGAATTCCCCCCGAGAATTTTACTACCGTATCAAATACATCACGGCGATCAACAGCGCCGACCGGAAACTCTATCACGAGATCCTCGGCAACATGAAACTGATCGATCTGCGGCGCAAACAGATCAGCGATGAATCCAGGGCGATCGAAGGCAATGTCAGCGCGCTTCAAAAGGAACAGAAGAATCTTGAGAAGCTGAAGAGCGAAAAAGCGGACCAGTACAATAAGATCAAAACGGACAAGGTGCTGATCGCCCAGCAGATCCAGGAAAAAGAAAAATCCATCAAAGAGATCCAGTCCATCATTGAAAAAACGCAAAAGGACAAGAAAGCTTATCTGGTGCGCCTGGAAGAGGAACGAAAAAAACGCGAGATCGTACAACTGCCGTTCATCGATAAAAAAGGGAAACTGCCCTGGCCGGCCCGGGGTGAGATCGTCAGCGCCTTCGGCAAGCAGACCCATCCGGTCCTGGGAACGGTCACGGAGAATTCCGGGATCGACATCAGGACAGCGAGCGGGACGCCCGTCACGGCGGTCAGCGACGGCCTGGTGGTAACGGTCACCTGGCTGCGCGGCTACGGAAATACGATCATCGTCATGCATGACGGCAACTTTTATACCGTCTATTCCCATGTGGAGAATATTCTGGTCGTGCAGGACGAATACGTCGATGCCGGACAGCATCTTGCCACCGTCAGCAACGACGGTTCCATGGACGGGACCCGCCTGCACTTTGAACTCTGGCAGGAACAACAAAAACTGAACCCAAGGACCTGGCTTGGCAATTAAAGGAACACGATGCAGAAAAAACGCCAGTTGAAGAAACTGTATACCAGCCTGTTCGATGAGGATGTCCTGAACCTGCTGGAAATGCCCCGTTCGGGGTCCTACCGCGAGTACTACCGCCTGACCGGCGAATCCGGACGGACCGTGATCGGCGTGTACAATGAGGACCACAAGGAGAACCGGGCCTTCCTGTCCTTCTGCCGGCATTTTACCGCCTACGGGCTTGCCGTGCCGAAGATCTATGCCGAGGACCTGGAAAACCACATTTACCTTCTGGAGGACCTCGGGGATGTCACGCTGTACGAGTACCTGAGCGGGGTCTACAAGAACGGCATTTTCCCTCAGGCCCTGATCGATCTCTACAAGGACGTGCTGAGGGAATTGCCCAAATTCCAGCTGGTCGCAGGAAAAACCCTCGATTACGGCAAATGCTATCCCCGCACCCGCTTTGACCGGCAGTCCATCATGTGGGACCTCAATTACTTCAAATATTATTTTTTAAAGCTGGCAAAGATCTCCTTTGACGAGCAGGAGCTCGAGAACGACTTCAACCGCTTTGCCGATTACCTGCTGGAAACGGAATGCGATTTTTTCCTCTATCGCGATTTCCAGTCCCGCAACATTATGCTGAAGGACGGGAAACCCTATTTCATCGATTTTCAGGGCGGGCGTTACGGCGCCCTGCAGTACGACGTCGCCTCCCTGCTCTATGACGCCAAGGCGGACATTCCCCAGCACATCCGCGACGGCCTTTACGAATATTATCTGGACGTCCTGTCGGAACATTATCCCGTCGACCGGGAAAGCTTCACGAAATACTATCACGCCTATGTGCTGGTCCGCATCCTGCAGGCCATGGGCGCTTACGGGTTCCGCGGCTTCTACGAGAAAAAGCAGCACTTTCTGAAGAGCGTGCCCTATGCCGTGGAAAATATCGCCTATCTGCTTGAACACATGCATCTGCCCGTGGAACTTCCCGCGCTGATGCGCGTGCTCAAACAGATCACGCGGGAAGAAAAGCTCATGAAATACGGACGTTCCGAGAGCGACATGCTCACGGTTGATATCTGCAGCTTCTCCTACAAGCGCGGCATTCCCGACGATACCTCGGGGAACGGAGGCGGCTTCGTTTTCGACTGCCGGGGCATTTACAATCCCGGACGGCACGAAGCATACCGGGACCTGAACGGCAAGGACGCGGCCGTGATCGAATTTCTTCAGACAAAGACCGATATCGACACCTTCCTGCAGCACGCCCTTGCCATGGTCGAACCCACCGTGAACGATTACGTCAAACGGAAATTCACCCACCTGATGGTCAGCTTCGGGTGCACCGGCGGCCAGCACCGTTCGGTGTACTGCGCTGTGAAAGCCGCGGACTATTTCAAAGAGCGCAGCGATATTATTGTCCGGCTCAATCATTATTGACGGCAGCCGTAAGCCGGGAAAGGTAAAGACAGGGGCCGAAGAACGCCGGCCGGATAAGGTCCGGGAGCTTCGGCGCCGCAATGACCCATAACGCAACAGGGGAAGATAAAATGAAAGGAATGATCCTGGCGGCGGGCAGGGGGACCCGCATGAGGCCGCTCACCGACATCATGCCCAAGGCGCTGATCGACATTCACGGCGTCACCCTGCTCGAACGCGCGATCCGGAAGTACCAGCGCGCCGACATCGACGAGATCACGGTCAACGTGCACCACTTCGCCGAGCAGGTGGAGCATTTTCTGAAAGAGCGCGACTTTGGCGTGACCCTGCACATTTCCGATGAGCGCGACCGGCTCCTCGGCACCGGCGGCGCGATCAAACGCGCGCGGCCCTTTCTGGACGGCGATGACCCCTTTTTCGTCTGCAATGTGGACGTGATCTCCAACATCAACCTGCTTGATATGCTTTACCTCTATCAGATGAGCTCCGCGATGGCCGTTTTGGCCGTCCGCAAACGCGAGACCGCCCGCCAGCTCTGCTTCGACCGCTACCAGCATCTGACCGGATGGAAGAACCGGGAGACCGGCGAGCTGAAAGGGGAGGACGGCATCCATTACGCCTTCAGCGGCATTCATCTGCTGCACCCCGCGATCTTTGACCATATGCCCGATACCGACGCCTTCGACATTATCGACTGCTACCTCGAGGTTGCCGGGGACAACATCCTGCTGGCCTACGACCACAGCGACGGCGAATGGATGGATATCGGAACGCCCGAACGGCTGAAAAAAGCTGTTGCCCAGCTAAGCTAAATTTGCATAGATAAACTTGCCCCAAGTATTTTAATGCCCGACCGCCTTTTTTAAGGGACGGAACCCCGGTTTTTTCTTGAAAAACCTATGAAAAACTTGGGGCAAGTTATTAAGAAGGTATCAAAATGTAAATAAATGTATTATAATGATTTATGTAAATTATTTTGTGCGCCGGCACCCGTAAAAGGGATCAATTTTAAGACAAAAAACTTGGGGCAAGTTTTTTAAGCGCTCCGCTTGGGCGTGATAGCCACGATTGGACAGGATAGAAAAAAAGCACGGCATCACGTTTTTGAAATTGTCCATTCCCAATTGCCTATTGTCAATTGCTTTTTGCTCCATCCCATTGTATATTAGGCGGCTAAACGGAAAGGAGCCATCGTGAACATCAAGGTAAAAGAGATCAGCGCCTGCGAACGTGAAATGGAATTCGAGCTGAGCTGGGATGAGATCGCAAAGGATCATGCGGTATTTACAAAGAAATTTGCCAGAGACATTACCCTCCCGGGCTTCCGCAAGGGCATGGTGCCCCTGCAGCTGGTGGAGAAAAAATTCGGTCCGCGCATCGACTATGATTTTGTGAATGAAAAATTCGGCGACTATTACGGAAAGGCCCTGGATGAAGAAAAACTTCATCCGGTGAACCAGCCCGAACTGATCGATCTGGATTTTTCCAAAGGCACGCCGCTGAAGCTTTCCGTGAAATTTGAGATCATGCCCGAATGGGACATGCCGAAATACAAGGACGGTTTTCCCCTTGAGGAAAGCCAGTATGTGATCGAAGCGGAGGACATCGAAGAATCTCTGCTCCGTCTGCGTGAAAACGCCGCCGAGGTCGTCCCCGTGGAAGACGGCGCAAAAAGCGGCCATCACCTGATCGCCGATGTGCGGGAACTGGGCCATGAAGGCGAAGTTCTGAATGAAGCCAAAGGCAGCCGCATCGTGCTTGGCAAGGAACCTTTCGACGGCGAGACGGAAAAACAATTGCTGGGCGCCAAAGCGGGTGACGTCCGGACCGTTTCCCTGCATGCCGGGGGCGACCACGATCATGAACATCAATTCATGCTGACGGTTACCGCGGTCGAAGAGCACGTGCTTCCCGAACTGAACGACACCTTCGCGCAGACCGTCGATCCCGATGCCGAAAACCTCGAAGCGCTCAAGAACAAGGTCAAGGACGAACTGGAAAGCTACTGGAAGCGCCAGAGCGATAACGCCCTTGAAGAAAGCATCGCGGATTATTTTATCGGCAAGCTGAGCAAGGTCGAACTGCCGAAATCCATTGTGGAAGAACAGGCGAAACACATCTACGAGGATATCAAAAAACGCTATCCCTCAAGTCCCGAAATGGACGAGGCCGCCATCATTGAGAACTACCGCGAAACGGCGGCAAAAAGCCTGAAATGGCAATTTGTGAAGAACCGCATTGTCACCGATGACGGCATCAAGGTCGAAGATGAAGACATGAACGCAAAGATCGACGCCATGCTGCTGAGCGTGAACGAAGAACTGCGCGAAAGCTATAAAAAATATTATCAGTCCCCGCAGATCAAAAACCAGCTGCACGACGATGTGATGAACGCCAAGATCCTGGACCATATCAAGTCCTTTGCAAAGATCAAGGTCAAAAAGATCAATCGCAAGGCACGCCTGAAGGAACTCGGACAATGAACCTGATACCCATGGTCATCGAACAGAGCGGCCGGGGAGAACGTTCCTACGACATCTATTCCCGCCTGCTCAAGGAGCGCATCGTCTTTATCGACGGCGAGATCAACGACGCGCAAAGCAGTCTCGTGATCGCGCAGCTGCTCTTTCTCGAAGCCGAAGACCCCGACAAGGATGTCAACGTCTACATCAATTCCCCGGGCGGGGTGATCACCGCCGGACTGGCGATCTACGATACGATGCAGTACATCAAGCCCGACATCAGCACTATCTGCGTCGGTCAGGCCGCGTCCATGGCGGCGGTCTTGCTGGCCGCGGGTGCCAAAGGCAAACGTCTGGCGCTGCCGCACGCACGGGTCATGATCCATCAGCCCCTCGGGGGCACGCAGGGACAGGCCAGCGATATCGCCATCCACGCTAAAGAGATCCTCTATTTGCGCGAGACCCTGAACAAGATCCTCAGCGATCTCAGCGGCCAGCCCCTGAAAAAGATCCAGGACGATACCGAGCGGGATTTCTTCATGTCCGCCGCCGAAGCAAAGACTTACGGCATCATCGATTCGATCATTAAAAAGAAAGCCTAATGGATAACGAACAAAAATTCTGCGACTTTTGCGGACGGCCGGAAGAAGAGACCGGCATGCTGATCCGCGGCGCCTACAACGACACCTTTATCTGTGATGAATGCATTCACGCCGCCGGGGAAATGATCCATGCATCGAAAAAGGAAAGGGTCCAGTCCCTTGCCTTCGAACTGAAAAAACTTCCCCGGCCCTCCGAGATCCACGCCGAACTGAACCGCTATGTCATCGGCCAGGAAAACGCGAAGCGCATGGTTTCCGTGGCGGTCTATAACCACTACAAACGGATCAAAAACCATATTAGCAACAACGACATCGAGATCGATAAGAGCAATATCCTGATGCTCGGACCCACCGGGACCGGGAAGACCCTGATCGCACAAACCCTGGCGCGCCAGCTGCACGTTCCCTTTGCCGTCGCCGACGCAACGGTCCTGACGGAAGCGGGCTATGTGGGTGAAGACGTTGAGAACATTCTGGTCCGCCTCCTGCAATCGGCGGATTACGACGAAAAGAAAGCGGAATACGGCATTGTGTATCTGGATGAACTTGACAAGATCGCCCGCAAATCCGCCAACCCCTCCATCACGCGTGACGTGAGCGGCGAAGGCGTTCAGCAAGCCCTGCTCAAAATCCTGGAGGGCACGATCGCCCACGTTCCGCCCAAGGGCGGACGCAAGCATCCGGAAGCCAAGATGGTGCACATCGACACCCGCAATATTCTGTTCATCTGCGGCGGTGCTTTTGACGGCATCGAGGATGTGATCGCACGCCGGATAGGAAAAAAAGAGATCGGTTTCGGCGAAAAACAGCAATCCGGGAAACACCTGGATAAAAATGCGCTCCTCGCGCAGATCGCCCCCGAGGACCTGATCGAGTACGGCTTTATTCCCGAGCTCGTCGGCCGCCTGGCGGTCGTCACCAGTTTGGAAGAACTGGACGCCGCCGCGATGACCCGCATCCTGAGCGAACCGAAGAACGCCCTGATCAAGCAATACGCCTTTTTGATGAAACAGGAAGGCATCAGTTTGGAACTGAAGAAAAGCGCCGTGGCCGAGATCGTCCGCCTGGCCATGACCCGCAAGACCGGCGCCCGCGCCCTGCGCTCCGTCATGGAAAACGTGATGCTCGACCTGATGTACCGCGCACCGGACATGAGCGGCGTGGAAAAGGTCGTGATCGACGCCGACGTCGTCAAAGGGGAAAAAGATTACGTTTTTGTCAAACCGAAACCCGTTAAAAAGACGGGTTGACAGGATATTTAATCGACAGGATAACGGGATTATCCAAATAGTTTTTAAGACAGGATTACAGGATTATCCGGATTGCTTTGCAGACAGGATAACCCCCCTGCGTTAAGACTTCCAGAACGGAATAGGGAAGTTAGGAGGAAGAGGTTTAGAGGTTTAGAAGTTTAGTCAGCGGAATAATCGCTTCTTAACATCAACCTCTCCTACGCCACCAACTACGC
>CALMFL010000345.1 GCA_937862595.1 uncultured Fidelibacterota bacterium | reverse complement strand
AATGCGGGGGACGGTTTCGGCCGTCCCTCAGACTTTATAAGAACAGGATAAAACGGAAATGCCGACAAACTTGGAAAAAGGCAAACGGCGGCGGTTGCGGGTCACAGAGTACTATGAGAATGCCTGGCAGTTCATTATCCGTTTGCTGGCGGGGGCGGGCATCTATGCGATCCTGCGCGTCCTTCTGATCGCCTTCATGGTGAATAAGCTCGGGATCCCGTACTATTTGAACAATCCGCTGATGGAGCTTGTCGTCCTGATCGTGACTGCGTTGCTGATGCTGGCGTTTTTCTGGCTGCGCGGAACGCGACTCCGGTTTGCGGCAACCGTCTGGATGCCCGTCATGGCCTGCCTGGCGATCTCCGGATGGATCCATTTCATCCTGACCTTCATCCGCTTCAGTCCCGCGGAAGCCCTGTTCGGGATCCTGCCCTTTGTCCTGCCCCTGACGTTTTTCGTTCTCCTCTGGATCTTTCCGCCGCTGTCCCGGCTTCCAAAGATAATTGCCAGCCTTGTTCTGGCCCTGCTGTGCGCCTTCTGGGCGATCGACATTCCCGCGACCCGGAAGGTGCTCGAAGACCTTCACCCCGTGATCACGGCCTACGGAGAATTTTATACGACCCTGCAGAAAGAGCACATGGTGTCCGGAGCAAACGCGCCGGACGGGCTGGTTTCGGGACGTATCGGCAGTTCCTGGAAATACAGGGAGGTCGACCCCGCGGCTTACAACAGCGATGAAGCGATCCCGGAGATCCGGCATCTGGCCTACGTAGAGGAAGCGGCGATCTTGATCCCTGCCGGGAAGGAAGGCCGGGCGGATTCTTTCCAGGAGCTCCGGTTCAGCTCGCTTGAAACCCTCACTCTGCATTACCTGTACAAATACACCACCCGCCGGGTGATCGTGATAAAAGATTTTCAGTTCAGCGGAGATGCCTTTTTCCGCGCGGAACTTACGAACGGAGAGAAAGTGTTTTTAGACAACGTCGTCATACGAAAAAAATGAAAGGAAGGACATGATTGCCATCAAACGCGCCCTGATCAGCGTTTCGGACAAGACCGGGATCATCGATTTCGCCGCCGCACTGGAGCGGCAGGGCTGCGAGATCATTTCGACCGGAGGCACCCGGAAGGTCCTTGAAGACGCCGGGATCCGGGTGACCGGCATCAGTTCGGTGACCGGCAATCCCGAAGCCTTCGGCGGCCGGATGAAAACCCTTTCCTTTCAGATCGGATCCGCGCTGCTCTTCGACCGTGAAAAGGACGCCGAAGAGGCCTCAGCCCTCGGTATCGCCCCGATCGACCTCGTGGTGTGCAACCTATACCCCTTTGCTGAAGCAAGGGCGCAGGGAGCGGATCTGCCGGCCCTGATCGAACACATCGATATCGGCGGCCCGACCATGGTCCGCGCCGCGGCCAAGAATTACACGTATGTCGCGGTGGTTGTGGATCCCGGCGATTACCCGGATCTCCTGAACGAACTGGCGGAGAACGGCGGCGCGATCAGCAAGGAAACCCGTTTCCGGCTGATGCGCAAGGCCTTCAATCACACCGCGGATTACGACGCCCTGATCGCAACGACCCTGGACGGACAGGCCGGGGAGTTGTCCGTTCGCCTGGCCTTCGACCGGGCGAAGAAACTCCGTTACGGCGAGAATGCCCACCAGGAAGGCTATTTTCTGCGCCAGCGCGATGCGGCGCGAAGCTATTACGACATGAATGTCCTTCACGGCAAGGAACTTTCCTATAACAACATGGTCGACATGTACGCCGCCCTCGAATCGCTCCGGGACATGCGGACGCACGCCTGCGCGGTGATCAAGCACGCCAATCCCTGCGGCCTGAGCAGCGGCGACGACCAGCGCAAGGCCCTGGAATACGCCTGGGCGGGCGACCCGGTCTCCGCCTACGGTTCCGTGATCGCCTTCAATTCAACGGTCACCCGCGGCACGGTGGACTTCTTCGAACTGGATGCGGAAGACAAGAGCCGGCGGAAGTTCGTGGAGATCGTCGTGGCGCCGGGCTTTGCGCCGGAAGCGCTGGACTACCTTCAGCTTCACAAGAACCTCCGGATCGTCGAATTCGATCCCCGGCTGCTGACCCCCGCCAGGGACATGAAATTCCTCCACGGCGCGCTTCTGTACCAGGATACCGACATGGAGACCTGGGAGAAAACGGAGTGCGTGACGGCCCTTCGTCCCAAGATCGACCCCGAACTGCTGGATTTCGGCCTGAAAGCCGTGCGCCAGCTCAAATCGAACGCCATCTGCGCCGTCCGGAAGACCGCGGCCGGCTACTGCCAGCTGCTCGGCATGGGCTGCGGACAGCCGAACCGACTGAACTCCACCGAACTGACCCTTGCACGCTGCCGGGAGAATCTGCTGAACGCGTGGGACGGCGCGGGCGACCCTGAAGCCTATATCCGGGAGAACATGGCGGAGACCGTTTTGTTTTCCGACGCCTTTTTCCCTTTTCCCGACAATGTCGAGATCGCCCATGCGGCCGGGATCCGGACCATCGTCCAGCCCGGGGGCTCCCTGCGGGACAAGCTGGTCATCGGCAAGGCCGACGAACTCGGGGTGGGAATGGTGTTTACGGGGATGCGGCATTTCAAACATTAGACGGGATGCTGTGACGTGCTTTTTGACAGGATCACAGGATGTTGTGATATGTAATTTTGACAGGATCACAGGATATTTTGATATGTTTTTTGACATAAAAACGGGATAAATTGAAAAATCAGTGATGCTTGTCACGGTTAAATTTTAGAAGTATCATATTTTTAAAACGCATAGTAAATTCGTGAATTCGGGATAATCCATAATCATAAAAGGGGACGATTATGTTATTTGAAGATGTGACGAAGAGTATTGTTGGTGCGGCATACAAAGTGTATAATAATATGGGTTTTGGATACCTCGAGAAGGTATATGAAAAATGTATGCTGATTGAACTGTCGGAGATTAACGGTTTGGACATTAAGCATCAATGTCCCATCAAAGTCGAATATAAAGGGTTGGATGTGGGTGACTTCGTTGCCGACCTCTTAATTAATGACAGCATTATCGTTGAATTGAAATCGGTTCGTCAACTGTCCGTAGTTCATGAAGTGCAGATGGTGAATTACTTAAAAGCAACCGGAATGGATCTGGGTCTTTTGATCAATTTTGGAGAACAGAAAGTTGACATAAAAAGAAAAGTAAAGGAGCTTAAATGACGATGAACTTTTACACTATCCCGATATCCCGTCAAAACACCATCAGGAAAATCCTGTGATCCCGTCAAAACACCATCAGGAAAATCCTGTGATCCCGTCAAAACACCATCAGG
>CALMFL010000344.1 GCA_937862595.1 uncultured Fidelibacterota bacterium | reverse complement strand
TTGGCATAGCGGGTCAGGCGGATGCCGGGCTCGAAGATGAACAGCGGCGAGGGCCGGTACTTGTTCTGGATGTAAAAACCCCATTCGCCGGATTGATTGACACTGTCCAGAAGAGTGAGGACATTCAGTTTGGCGCCCAGGCTGAAATCGATATCCTTGTTGAATGCGCCGAAATAGAGCGTGTTCTTTTTATTGACCAGCCAGGTCATGTCCACCCCTTCGGACCAGTCTGAAATATAATCGTAGATCTTCAGGCTCTGGTTGTTCTTCACGTCCACGGAATCGTCTTCATCGTAATATTCGTTCTTGATCAGGAAATCGATGTCGAAATTGAAGCGGCTGCGCGCCACAAAGAATTTCGCGATCAGGTCCGGGCGGATCAGCCAGCGGTGTTTCAGGCTGGTGGTATTATTCCCCCAGGTCCAGTCGAAACCGTAGTATTCAAGTTCGTAACCCGGTGAGCCGGGAGTCCCTTCCTTGAATTCCTGCTTGTACCACAGGACGTCGTTGCCGTAAAATCCGCTCAGGGTGGTGCGGTGCTTGTCGTTGATATCCACGTTCAGTTTTGCCTGCATGTCGTAAAAATAGTAGGGGAAACTGAAATCCAGAGGATACTCCGCGATCATGTTGTACACCCCGCGTGCGGCTTCCCAGATGGCGTCAAAGTACGTGCGGCGGGCCGAGATCATAAAGGATCCCCGCGGAACGGGGCCTTCGAAAAGCAGCTTGGTCGAGAGAAGGGAAACGTTCCCGCTGCCGTGGAATTCCCGGGTGTTGCCTTCGCGGTTCTTGATGTCAAGGACCGAACTCATGCGCCCGCCGTATTCTGCGGAGAATCCTCCCGCAATGAACTCGGCTTCCTTGATGGCGTCGGTATTGAAGGTGGAAAAGATCCCGCCGAAATGGTAGGGGTTGTAGACGGTGATGCCGTCCAGCAGGATCAGGTTCTGGTCCGGCGAGCCGCCGCGCACATAGAGGGCGCTGGAGAAATCATTTCCCGTGCTCACGCTCGGCAGCATCTGCAGCGCGCGGAACAGGTCGGCCTCGACCAGAACGGGCACGGTGCGCAGCTGCGCCTGGTCCAGCGTGATGCTGCTGATCTTGATGTCCTGCTTGAATTTTTCACGTTCGGCCGTGACAATGACCTCTTCCATCCGGATCTCTTCGGACGTCATCTCGAAATGCACTTTCACCCGTGCGGAAGACGCCACGTTGATCAGCTGTTTTTCGACCTTATATCCGATGACGGATGCCACGAGCGTATAGGTCCCCTCGGGGACGTTCAGGATCAGATAATAACCGTCTTCGTTGGATACCGCGCCCAGCGTGGTGTTCTCCAGGAACACGTTCGCGTAATGGATGGGCTCTCCGTCCGACTTGTTGCTGATAAAGCCGGAAACGCTCCCCGGAGCTGCGGCAAGCCCGCTGAACAAAAGCAATCCCGCGATGACGAACCCGATCTTTTTCACATATATCCCGGTTTTCATTGAAGAGTAATATATAATGAAAACGTTGTAAAAAGGAAGCAATTTAATTATTTTAAAATCGCATAAATGAAAAGGATACCATGAAGCCGCCGCGCTCAATTTTTATCTTGATCTGGGCCGTCCTTATCCTGGGCGCCTGCACGCCTTTCCCGCAGGAAGAGGACAGTGTGGAAGTGATCCCCTACGGCATTTATCCCTCGGAAAGCGGCACCTACACCGTGGTCGCGCAGAAATCCCGTTACGAGCGGGAAACCTACGATTACGTCGACTCGCTGCTTTTCATCCGCATCGACACCAGCGGATCCGTTCTGCAGACCCGGGGCATAGCCCTGGAATCGCGTCCCTACCTGGAACGCGTCTTTCACCTCAACAACGGCAATATCATGCTCTACGGGGCGCTTGACAATTCCTATTATTATTACACTTTTTCCCTCCGGGAGCTTTCGCTGGAAGGCGAAAGTGTCTGGAGCATGCAGATGCCGGACAGGACCTACGGGGTTTCACCGGCGCTGAACGGCGATCTCTTTCTTTTCGGCTGGAAGTATATCGGTCAAGACGAATACCTGAGCTATTCCAGGATAGACCGCAGCGGCGACACGCTCTGGGCGCGCACCCTGCCAAAGATCTACAATGAACAGATCGATTCCGGCGACCCGACCTCCGACAACGGCTGCCTGGCGCTGGGAAGCCTTTGGTTCCAGGATCGCTCGACCGACATGCTGGCGGTGAAGGTCGATGCGGACGGCGATACGCTCTGGGCGGTGACCTGCGGCGGCGACCGGTTCGACAGAATAAGCTTCAGCACGGAGCTTGATGACGGCTCTTATCTTCTGGCGGGTGAACTTAACCTTTATGACTCGACCAATACGGACTGGAGCCTGAACTCGGGACAGCAGGTCTATCTTGTCAAGGTTTCCGCCGGCGGAGAAACGCTCTGGACCCGGGCGGTCGGCATCTCCCTGCGCGAGTCGCCCAACGCCCTGATCGAAGCGGCGAACGGCGACCTGGTCCTTACGGGAACGCGCGACGAAAGCTATGCCTACCTCTACGATGAAGTGACCGGCTGGGTCAGCCGCCTGAACCCCTCCGGGACGGAACGCTGGCTGAAGGAATTTCCCGCCCGGCTGCCCCTGAACTTATGGGAACTCCCCTCGGGAGAATTTATCTTCGTAACCAAAAATCTTTCGGAGGGCTATTATGTCAGCTCCCCCGATCTTTCCGTCATAAAATTATCGCCGTCGGGAACTGTCGTATGGGACCGGACATTGACACCGTGAGAAGAGGAGGAGGAGAGAAGGAGAAGAGGAGAAGAGGAGAGGTTGAGAAGTTGAGAAGTTGAGGGGTTTAGGTGCCGGACCCCGGGCCGGAAATGAGCGGCCTGACGCGGCGCATTGAAAACCAAACGGAGACGGAATGATCTATTTACTCGCAACGATCGTTGTTTTAAGCATATTGGTGTTCGTTCACGAACTCGGCCACTTTCTCGCGGCGAAATCCGTCGGCATCCGCGTCGAGACCTTTTCCATCGGTTTTCCGCCGAATATCGTTAAAAAGAAGATCGGCGACACCGAATACGCCGTCGGCGCCATTCCCTTCGGCGGCTACGTCCGTATGTCGGGCATGATCGATGAAAGCATGGACGCCTCTTACGAAGGAACGCCGCCCCAACCCTGGGAATACCGGGCGAAAAAAACCTGGCAGAAGGTCTTTGTGACCCTGGCGGGGATCCTGATGAATCTCCTGCTCGCCATCGTTATTTTTTCCATCATGAGCGGGATCCGGGGCATCGCCGTTTCCAGCAACGACCCCGTGATCGACAAGGTTTATGAGGACACGCCCGCCGCGGCCGCGGGACTTCTGCCCGGGGACCGGATCCTCAGCCTGGACGGCATCGGCGTCGGCACCTGGGACGAAATGGCCGCCTATATCCGGAACGCCGGCGACCGAAGCGTCACGGTCCGCTATGTCCGGGAAAGTGAAGAGAACACCCTGACCCTTACGCCCATGCTTCAAAAGACACTGTCCGGCGGCAAGATGGTCGAGGTCGGCATGCTGGGCGTTTCTCCGGCGGTCCGCATGGAACGGGCGGGCTTTTTCGGCGCGATCGGCCAGGGCTTCAAGACCACGGGCTATTGGCTGAACATGACCTTTGTCTCCCTCAAACTGCTGGTCACCGGCCAGGAAAGTTTCAAGAATGTCGGCGGGATCATCTATATCGGCCAGCTGGCGGGCGAATCCGCCAAGGCAGGCCTCCTGCCCTTCATCGGACTGATCGGCATCCTGAGCGTGAACCTTGCCCTGCTGAACATCCTGCCCATTCCCGGACTGGACGGCGGACATATCATCATCGCCATTGCCGAAGGGATCATGCGCCGGGAAATGAAGGTCAAGACCAAGCTTGCCATTCAGCAGGCGGGCATGTTCCTGCTTTTCGGACTGCTGATCCTGGCCGTCATCAATGACGTGTTCCGCTTGTTCCAATAGAACCCGATCTTCGGCATTAAAATTTATTCGTCTCTCATCGCTCGCCCCTTTCTCTCACATTTCATGAGTTACGAATTATCGGATGAAGACAAATATTATTCGTTTTTCTTCACTGATTAAAGTTCACGGCTCGTTTTTTATCGTTGGTTCTTGCTCATTGATGATACATGTAAAATTCCGTTTTCATCAGTATTTATCTGCAATTTTTCTTTTTTGTCGTTCTTCTTTTTTGTAGATTGGTTTCAGATTTGATTAGTCAATTCAGGGAATACGGCGCGAGACAGCGCGTGTTGTTTTAAGGAGACATTATGGCGATCATAAATCGTGTGGTGATCCAGGCGGACGATTGCAAAGGCTGCGGCCTGTGCGTGGACGCCTGTCCGGTCAATGTTTTGGATTTTGCCGACGGCCTGAATGCCATGGGCTACCGTCCCGCCCGTTATACGGGTGCGGGATGCACGGGATGCGGGACCTGTTTCTATACCTGTCCCGAACCTCGCGCCATCACGGTCATCCGGAACGTGGAAGGCCTTGAGGACGGCTACTGCCCGCATTGCGACCGGGACGTTAAGCTGCTTCCGGGATATCGCGGGAAGGGTTCCGGCATCTGCATCGAATGTATGAATCCCGTTAATTCAAGATAGCTGAGGTTATTATGTCGAAAGTCCTGATAAAAGGCAATGAGGCGGTCATACGCGGCGCGTTGCTGGCCGGATGTAAAAACTTCTTCGGATATCCCATCACGCCCGCCAGCGAGATCGCGGAGGCCGCGGCCTATTATTTCCCCCTCCTGGGAGGCACCTTTCTGCAGGCGGAAAGCGAGATCGGCGCCATCAACATGGTCTACGGAGCCGCAAGCTACAGCACCCGCTGCATGACCGCAAGTTCCAGTCCCGGCATCAGCCTGAAAATGGAAGGCATTTCCTATCTCGCCGGCGCCGAATTGCCCTGCGTGATCATAGACGTTATGCGCGGAGGTCCCGGACTGGGCAACATCGCGCCCGAACAGTCCGATTACAACCAGATCGTCAAGGGCGGCGGCCACGGGAATTACCGTCTGATCACGCTGGCCCCGAACAGCGCGCAGGAAATGTGCGACCTGACCATGCTGGCCTTTGAGCTTTCGGACAAGTACCGCAATCCCGCGGTGGTCCTGGCGGACGGGATCATCGGGCAAATGATGGAGCCCGTGGAGTTTCCCGAACCCGTTCAGGTCATCCCCGAGCGTCCCTGGGCGGTCCGGGGCACCCGGGATTCGCACAATCTGGTCTGTTCGATCCAGCTTGACCCCGACCTGCTGGAAAAGCACAACCTGCACCTGCAGGCTAAATATGCCGAAATGGCAAAAAACGAGATCCGCTACGAAGCGATCCGCTGTGACGATGCCGAACATATTTTCATCGGCTACGGGATCGTCAGCCGCATCCTGCATTCGGTCGTGGAAACCCTGCGCGCCGAAGGGATCAAAGCGGGACTTTTCCGTCCCCTTACGCTCTTCCCCTTCCCGACGCCGCAGTTCGACGCCTTTGCGAAGGATCCGAACATAAAATCTCTTTTCGTCTGTGAACTCAGCGCCGGCCAGATGGTGGACGACGTCCGTCTTGCCGTGAACGGGAGAAAACCCGTCGGCCTGCACACGCGAATGGGCGGGAACGTTCCCACTGTAAAAGAGATCATTGAAAAATTCAAAGAAAGCAGATAGAGGTCTGGAATGAAATCAACCGTTTTACAAAAACCGGCAAGTTTTTACGACGAATTTGTGCTCAAGGGCGGATCGCAAACCATGAACACGCACTACTGTCCCGGTTGCGGTCACGGTATTTTACACAAACTGATCGCGGAAGCGATCAGCGATTTCGGCATTCAGGACAGAACCGTCCTGATCTCGCCCGTGGGATGCTCCGTCTTCGCCTATTACTACTTTGACGTGGGGAATATCCAATCCGCCCACGGCCGCGCTCCTGCGGTCGCTACGGGCTATAAACGCGCAAATCCGGACTCGATCATGATCTCCTATCAGGGGGACGGCGACCTTGCCGCCATCGGGGCGAACGAGATCCTGCAGGCCGCCAACCGCGGGGAGCAGATGACGGTCTTCTTTGTGAACAACGCCATTTACGGCATGACCGGCGGCCAGATGGCCCCGACCACGCTGATCGGGCAAAAGAGCACCACAACGCCGCGCGGACGCACCTCGCAGAACGAAGGCTTCCCCCTGCACATGTCCGAGATCATCGCGACCCTTGAAGCGCCGGTGTACGTTGAACGCGTCATGCTCACCGATGCCAAGAACATCGCCCGCACCCGCAAAGCGGTGCGCAAGGCCCTGAAAATACAGATCGATCAAAAAGGATTCTCCTTTGTGGAAGTCCTTTCCGCCTGTCCGACCGGATGGAAAATGACCCCGGTCAATTCCAAGAAGTGGATCACGGACGTCCTTGCCAAGCACTTTGAACCCGGCGTCAAAAAGGACGAATCCGAAGACCGCGAACCGGTCATCACCCTTCATCCCCAGCCGCACTTCGATGAATTTCACGAACTGCTGGACATTAAGAGCCTTACCGATAAGATCAGGGGCGTGAAAGTCCCGGAAGTTAAACCCCTGGCGGACGAGATCAAGATCGCCGGCTTCGGCGGGCAGGGCATCCTGAGCATGGGTTACGCTCTGGCAAATATTGCCATGGGGCACC
>CALMFL010000343.1 GCA_937862595.1 uncultured Fidelibacterota bacterium | reverse complement strand
GTCCCGCCGGTAATAGGAAGGATAGTCCTTCACCCAGGAATGGTCGGCCGCGGTGCGGTCCATGACCGCGTCGAGCATGACGCGGATATTGTTGCGGTGAAGCATCGAACGCAGGCTGGCGAACTGCGGGAGACTGCCGTAGCGCGCGTTGGTCGTAAAATGGTCGCGCACGGCGTAGGGCGAGCCGAGGCTCCCCGTTTTGTTCTGAACGCCGATGGGATGGATGGGCATCAGGCGGACCATGTTGATCCCGAGCTGGTCCAGGCGGGAGATCGTGTTCTGCAGTCCGGTAAAGGTCCCGGTGGGGGAAATATTCCGTATAAAGGCTTCGTAGATGATCATGTCGTTCGCATAGGAGGGGACGTCGTGATACATCGGCATGGAGAAATGGTCGCGCGGGGTTTCGGCCGCTGCCGTATCCTGCGGGGCCTTGACGATGCCGATCCGGTTGATGCCGAAGGAATCGTCCTTGAATTCGCTGCGGATGACAAGTTCGTTCGTGGCGTTGGCCAGCAGATAGGGCGTGATCACGACCGCGGCACGGTCCGAAAATCCCGCCTGGCCGGCCAGGCGGCCGTTCAGCCAGATCAGCGCAGGACTGGCAACGGTATTGAGGTCCAGCAGATACGCGGCGGCGCTGTCGAGCTCCCCGGCCTTGAAACGCTGTTTGTGCCAGCGGTAGCGGGCGTTCGCCATCTGCCAGTCGTCCCAGGTGCTGCCGGTGAATTTTGTCTCGGGGAAGGCCGCGAACCAGGATTCCGAGATACCCTTGGCCTCCGGATCGTAGGCGGTGGTCCATTTTTCGCTTAGCAGGGGCGGGTCCGTAACGGGACGCTCCGAGCAGGCGCCGGCGATCAGGAGGAAAAGGAGCAGGAGGCCTGCGGCGGTCATTCGTTTCATGTCTGCCTCATAGGGTATCGATTAAAAAACGATTCATTGCTTGAAATAATAAAAAAAATATACGAAATTCAAAAAGCTTATGACAGAAATATGACACACAATAAAAATAAATTATTCATCGTCGACGGCATGGCGATCGCCTACCGCGCCCATTTCGCCCTCATCCGGGATCCGCTGGTCACGTCGGACGGGCGGCACATCAGCGCAACCTACGGATTCCTGAACGCGCTGTTCAAGATCGTCCGGGACGAGAAGCCCGATCTTCTGGCCGTGGCTTTCGATTCCCGCGAAAAGACCTTCCGTCACAAGAAATTCCCCGATTACAAGGCCACGCGCGAAAAAATGCCCTTCGAAATGCGGCCGCAGATCCAGTGGATCAAGGACATCCTGCAGGCCATGCGCGTCCCGATGATCGAGGTGCCGGGCTTTGAGGCGGACGATATCATCGGCTCGCTCGCGAAACGGGCGGAAAAGGACGGGATCGACACCTACATGGTCTCCGGGGACAAGGATTTCATGCAGCTGGTCACCGAAAAGAGCACCATCTGGGACCC
>CALMFL010000342.1 GCA_937862595.1 uncultured Fidelibacterota bacterium | reverse complement strand
TCTTTCTGTTTCGTTTCACACCAGTATTCCGGTGTTCTACATAAGTATAACACCATTACACAAAACATGCAAGAAAAAAATGCAACTTTTTTAATATTTTTTTTAAATAACCGTTATGCCCTTTATTTATGAGGGTATTGTGAAATAAAAATTTTACAGAATTCTTGCGATTGGGTGTTTTTCAGGGGCTAATGTGTGGGATAAACCGCAGCATAAACCGGTCGGAACGCTTTGGAGCGTTCCGCATTGCGATGTCTCTTATTTTTAATGATGGTGGCTTCCGCCTTTTCTTTCCTTGGGTCGCTCACCGGGCCGGTGTCCGGAACGGACCGTCTCCCGGTCCCGGCGGGAAGAGAGGACAAGTCACAAAAATATTATGACAAAACGAAAGGTCCACACCTTAGAAATACAATCCCGCGTTAAAACCGATTACAACGGCCTCCAGGGAGAAGTTGTAGCCAAGGTTGAACCCGAAATATCTGAAAGGACTGATGCTGAGGCCTATGTCAAATCCGGGATTCCCGTGCCGCGTTCCCTCCATGGTGGTGTAATATCCGTCCTCGCTGAAGGTATAGGTCTCGTCGAACCAAAAATATTCCGTTACCGAAATGTATTTTCCATTGCAATACCCGCCGTAGACATAAAGGCCCGGCAGCAGCCGCAGGGTCAGGCCAAAACTCTGAGCCGCCCAATAATCTTTCTCTATCGTGAATTCCAGGGGGTCGCCCGGCCAGGGCTCATCGAACATGGGAGAGTCCGTGACGCCGAATCCAAAGAAATTCACATAGGCGCCGACCGGACCGATCACGTCGTAGGTCATAAAATAACCCGAATATTCCTCGCCGGAAAATGCATACTGGTACCCGAATGAGAATCCTTGGCCACGAAGGGGTGCAGCACACAGGAGGCAAAAACAAAGAAAGCAAAGGATTGAGGATCGCTTCATGCTTTTCTTTCCTCTGATGCAAGGGACAAGCCCGTCACCTTGTATCAGTAACTGGTAACTGGTAACTGGTTACTGGTAACTGGTTACTGGTAACCTGTCACCCGTCACTAGTTACTCTTCACCCGTCACTAGTCACCCGTCACCAGCTTCGTCACCTTGCCGTCCATGCCGGTGACCACCATGCCGTCCGCCAGCATCAGCGGCGTGTTCAGCAGATTGCTTCCGATGCGGTGCTGCCAGAGCAGGGATCCGTCTTCTGCGTCCAAACAATGGACAAAACCGAACTGGGTCGTAAAATAAAGCCGGCCTTCCCGTTCGACGGGATAGGAGGGATCGATCTCAAAGCCGTAGTTCACGGCGGTGCTCCAGCGCGTCCCGGGCTGATCGCCTTCGGTCGAAACGGCGCAGACAATGTCCCACATCGTTTTTGCGTAGACCGTGGCACCGTCCTGCGAGATCCCGATGTTTTCCCGCACTTTGAACAGATCCGAACGCCAGACCATCCTGCCGGTCTCAATGTCGATCGCGGTCATGACCCGGTCCGGTGCGACAATGAAGACCTTTCCGTTCGCATAGACAGGCTCTACGACCGCCGGCGAATAAAGACGTCCGGCATTCTCCCCTTTCCACATCCACTCGATCCGGCCGTTTTGGGCGTTCAGGGCGTAAAGGTAGGTGTTCCAGGCGCCGAAAATGACCTTTTCGTCCGCGATTAGCGGCTTGCTTTCCACATAGGTGTCAATGTGCATGAAATCCCAGACCAGTTTTCCGCTTTGGGCTTCCACGGCGCGGAATTTTCCGTCGCTTCCTCCGAAGTAGACCTTGTCGTAAGCAACGACGGGGTGCGCGACGATCGCGGCGCGGGTCTTATAGGACCAGACTTTTTCTCCGCTGCGGGCAACGAGGCAGTAGAGGCTCGAATCCGTCGAGGTAACATAAACATAGGGACCGGCTACCTCGGGTTCGGTAAATACGGGTCCTCCCGTCTGATATTCCCACACGGATTTCCCTTCGCTGAGCGAAAGGGCGATGATTTTTCCCGAACGGTTGCCGAAAATGGCCAGATCGCCGGCCTTGGCCGCCGGGGCGGTTATGGAATACTTTGAATCGTAGGACCAGGCTTCGTTGATCCGGGGAAATGTTTCGTTGACCGACATGTCGGGTTTCAGCGCGGCATGGGAGGCGGTATAGACGTTCTCTTTTAGCGGAAGCACCAGCCACGGCTTGAGCGTTTTCTTTTCAAGCGGCTGACGCTCGGACCAGGTCATGGTATCGTTCTCGACGTGCACGATATTGTAGCCGCCGGGACCGCCGCGGCTCAGATTCGAGCGCCCCATGATCCCGGGAATGTCCGAATAGTCGTTCAGGACGTTCCGGTGGCCGTGCCCGTGCATGATCGCCTGGATATTGTAAGGTTTGACGATCTCGAGAAAATCATAGGCGTTCGTGACCGTGTGGTCGATGGGGTAATGCGTCACGATGAATACCGGCTGTTTCGCCGGCCGCATCTTCTTCAGCTCCCGCTTCACCCAGTCGATATCCTCCCGCGCAATAAACCCTTCCCCCATGCGCATCAGGGGTCCCTGGTTCACGCCGATAAAGCGGTACCCTTTATAGCTGACATTGAACTTGTCGTCCCCGAACAGTTTGCGGAATTTCTCTCCTCCCGATGCCGACCATTTCAGTTCGTGGTTGCCGGGGATAATATGATAGGGAACCTTCAGCGTCTCCATGATCGCCTTGACGGTATCCAGCTCTCCCGCAAGGTCGTACTCGGTGGCGTCGCCGGCCAGGATCACAAGATCAATGCCGTCGAAGGCGTTGATATCGCGGACGGTATTTCTCAGGTCCTGCGCTCCGCTGGCGGTCCCGATATGGGTGTCCGCGATGAACGCGAAGGTCAGGGGCTGCCGGCTGACGTCGGAACATGACATCAGGGACAAGACAAGGATAAGGGTGAAGATCAGAAATAGTGCTCGCCGCATAGTCGGGCCTCCTTTAAAAACATACGTACTTTAATGCGCGATGCCGGAAGTTGTTTCTTTAACCGGCAGACAGCGCCGGATCGTCGTCGTCCGGCTTTGCGCAAAATCCGCAAGGGCGTCCTTTGCGAGATAGGGCGTATACAAGCCGTCCTCGTTCACGGTGCTTCCTCCGGATTCCAGAAAATACAATGAATTGTTGATCTCGACAAGAATGCCCATGTGTCCGGACTTGATCACGACATCGCCGGCCTGCATCAGGGCGATCTGCCCGTCATCCGGTGCCGTTCCGGCGGGGATCGTGGTGATCAGCTCCCCCACTTTGGCCATGTCGGAGACTTCCATGCGGAAATTGTTTGTCGTTCCGCCTCGTCCGCCGCCGTCGGAGATCAGCGGGTCGTTCTCGCAGATATGCCGGAATCCGAACCATGAGAACGCGGATTCCTGCTGCGTCGAATCCAGGATGCCGAGCAGGACCGCCGCTTCGAAGGGGGAGGCGCCGAACCCGGAGCAATCCATGCCGAAGCGTTTCGTGGAAGTGGAATGCGACGTTGCGGTCTGGGGCTGATCACGGTCGGTGATATCCCCGCCCCAGCGGTAAAAGCCCAGACCGAAGAAATCCTGATAGCTTTCGTAGATAAAGAGGGTCAGAACATTCACCGCCTGGTATTTTTGCAGCGCCCTGAGCGAGTCTGCAAGGTCTTCCAGAGCAGGATACAGCACCTGGGTGTAAAAAGATGCATTGTCGGTGACATATCCGTTCAGGGTATCCGTCATATCCGGCTGGGTATAGCCCGCAATAAAATCCCCTTTCATCCCTGAATTAAAGAGCGCGGCGCGTTCGGGGGTCACCCCGGGGACCGGGATAGCCCGGGGAAAATCATCAAAGCTTATCCGAAGCGGCGGCGTAAGCAGGACTTGCCGGTCCGCAGCAAGGTCGTCGTTCTCCGGATCCGGCAGCGTTAAGCGGTTTTCGGGTCCCGGCGCCACCAGGGCGCACCCGGCAAGCAGGAGCAGGGCGATAAACAGTGTCATGACTTTTTTCATTGAATGATGATCCGCCCTTCGAGTTTTGAGGTGATGACCGGATTCTCTCTGACCGCTTTCAGCAGAACGTCCCGGTCGATCCATCCCGTTTCCACCGGCGCGGGGACCTCGATGCCGAAGTATTTTCCCGTCTGGCTGGCGGTGTAATTGTTCGTTGCGATGGAATATTTTTTTTCCGTATCGATCTCTTTGCCGTTGACCTTCGCTTCGATCAGTCCTTTTTCCCTGTTCAGCACCAGGGTAAGCCCGGAGAACTGCAGGGACATGTTGTGCATGGCCATAAAATCGAGCGCGTTCAGCAGTTCCTGCCCGGTCCACTCAAAGGTGACCAGGGTATTGCCGAAGGGAGCGATCTCCCAGATGTCCCGCACCCGGATCTCGCCCGCGGCGAGGTTCTTCCGGATCCCTCCGTTGTTCATGATCGCAATGTCGGTCCCGGCGGTTTCGCGGAACGCGTCCGCGATCCAGTTGCCGATGTTGGATTCGCCTCTGCCCTGCACCCAGGGGGTCTTCAGTTCGCCGATCACGCGGTCCAGCTGTTCCGCAAGTTCGCTTTCATATTTCATGACGATGGCTTCGACATCCGGGGAGGGTTCCAGTTTTCCCGCGACCGTTTCCACATAGTCCATCTCCAGCGAGGTGATCTCCCCTTTTTCCATATGGAAGCGGGTCAGTCCCACGTAGCGGCCGTTGTCGTCCGCCTGGACGATCCACACGCCGTTGACCTGTTCGGCTTCGCGCAGGTAGGTATGGCTGTGCCCCCCGATGATCAGGTCGATCTCCGGAACGGCCCTTGCCAGGTCCCGGTCGCCGTCGATCCCGATATGGGAAATGACGATAAAGGATGAGATCCCGTTTTTCTTTAGGCGGCCGATCAGGTTCCTGACCGTAAGTACGGGATCTTCCACCTGCACGCCCTCCAGATTTTGCGGCAGGGTCAGGAAATCCAGCTGCGGGTGCGTCACGCCGATCAGGGCAAAACGGTATCCCTTTTGCCTGAAGATACGGTATTGAGGTACGGCGCATTCACCGTTTTCGGCATTCACAAGGTTGGCGGCATACATCTGAAAATCCGCCGCGTGCAGGCGCAGGGAATCCAGGTGCCTCCATGAATAGTCGAATTCGTGGTTCCCGATGGTAAAAAAGTCCGGTTTGACCGCATTGAGGATCTCGATCTGCGAGAGACCCCTGCTGACGGCGCAAACGGGCGAACCCTGAAAGTCGTCACCCGCGTGAACGCGGATCGCTTCGGGATACACCGCCTGAAGGCTGTCCAGATAAGCGTCGAAGAGCGCATAGCCGCCGACGGTATGTTTTTCGGGATTGTGGTTCGTGGGAACCCAGGGAAGGTTCGCACTGTGAAAATCATTCCAGTGCAGGATCGTGATGTCCGCGGTGGGTGAACTGCAGCTAAAGAGCAGCACGAGCGCGGCGAAAAGGATAAGATTGAATTGTTTCATGTTGCTCACGGGTTATGGGTTGTTTCTCCGTTCCATGATATAATAGGCCGTCCCGTAAACGGAGCTGTTCTCACCCCCGCCGCCGGGCACGGTATAGATCTCGTCGATCGCCCATCCGTTCCGGTAGAAATCGTTCAGAGCGTCCGCAACGGAGACGTACAGTTTCTTCTCGCCCTTTTCGTCTGTCACCCGGCGGTTCCGGATGCTTTCTCCCTGGCCATAATCCACATAAACCAGCACGCCTTTAACGGCGCCGTTGATCTCCAGCCTGATATAATGTGCGTCGCTCGTATTCAGGTTGACGCCGTTCACGTAAATATCGGCCCGGGCGCAAATGCCCAGGAGCAGAAGGGCGATAAAAACAAGGCGCTTCATTCCTGCCTCAGCTTTCAAGGAAGGCGCAGAAGGCTTTGTACATCATCCAGATATCGGCCTTGGAGGTGATCTCGAAGGGGGAATGCATATCCAGGACGGAAACGCCGGCGTCGATCACGTTCATGCAGTAATAGGACATGAATTTGGCGATCGTGCCGCCGCCGCCTTCATCGGTCTTGCCGAGTTCGGCGATGCGCCAGATGATGTCGTGTTTATCGAAAAGGTCGCGCAGTTTGGCGACGAATTCCGCGGGCGCTTCATTGGAGCCGCCCTTGCCGCGGACGCCGGTGAATTTTGAGAGAATGAGCCCGCCGTTCATGTAGCCGGCGTTCAGGAGTTCATGGACCTCTTTCCAGTCGGGGTGCACGCCCGCGTTCACGTCGGCGGAAAGGCAGTCCGCATTCGCCAGCAGGCGGCGGATCACGCCGGACTGATCCAGTCCGTGCCGTGCCAGGATATAGCCCAGCACCAGTTCCGCGATCCAGGTATTGGCGCCGGCCGCGCCTTCGCTGCCGATCTCTTCCTTGTCCAGGAGCAGGACCAGGGAGGAGATTTCCGGGTCGTTCGCATCGATGACCGCCCGCAGGGACGCATAGGAGCAGACGCGGTCGTCCTGTCCGTAAGCTCCGATAAAGGCGCGGTCCAGTCCGACTTCCCGCGAGCGGCCCGCGGGGACGATCTCGAGGTCCGCGGAAACGAAATCGTGCTCCGTGATGCCGTAGGCGTCGTTGAGCAGGTTCATAACATTCAGTTTCACGCGGTCTTTCAATTCCTTGTCGTCGTTGAAAGGCTTGCCGCCGAAGAGAATATTCAGTTTTTCCGCCGGGATGAACTCGTTGGCCTTTTTCTCCATCTGCGCTTTTCCGGCAAGATGCGGCAGCAGGTCCGCGATGGTGAATACGGGATCGTCCTCGTCCTCGCCGATCACGATGGTATCGACCGTGCCGTCGGGGAACGCGATCACGCCGTGCAGCGCGAGCGGCCGGGAGACCCATTGGTATTTTTTGATCCCGCCGTAATAATGCGTCTTCAGCAGGGCCATTTCTTCATCTTCGTAGAGCGGGTATTGTTTCAGGTCCAGCCGCGGGGAATCCAGGTGCGCGACCAGGATCCTCAGGTCCTTCTGAACCCCGGATTTTCCCTGGCGGTAGACCGCCAGCGCACGGCCGTAATGATTGTAATAGATCTTATTGGTGTTCTGTGTCTTGCGAATGTCGGTATATCCCGCCTTTTCGAGGATCTCGATCGCCGTATCGACCGACTCGCGTTCGGTCTTGGCGTAATCGAGGAAGGAGCGGTAGTCCTTCATATACGTTTCAAGGTGTTTCTGCTGCGATTCGGGAATGTGGTCCCACGCATTTTTTCGCTCTAAGAAAAGTGCTTTTTTAAGATCTTTGGGGTCTGATTTTTTACCTAACATATGTTTACTCCTTATTTTCAGCTTTAAATATAGGACTTTCAACGGCAAACGAAAATGAAAATCATAAAACACCGGGTATAAACCCGGTGCAATTGAAAAGGGCGGATACACTTCACTTCGTTCGCAAGCCTGCGCAACGAAGCTTTAGCGTAGTTGGGGCAAAAGA
>CALMFL010000341.1 GCA_937862595.1 uncultured Fidelibacterota bacterium | reverse complement strand
GTTGATGATCGGGTATATGTTGTAATTCGATATCCAGAAGGGTCATGATCTGTTTTTCTTCGATCAGCCCGGTCATATCGACGATCTTGGCGTCGATCAGGACAAAAACCCCGGGGATCAGCGCGCCCGCGTCGCCGTAGGCGGTCAGGGCTTCGATCATTGCGGAAAGCGCAGTGCCCGCTTCCGTTCGAACCGTTGTCCGCATCATGGCGTTCCGCAGCTGCAATTTTATGACGCCTTCTTTGTCAAGAACGCGCACCTGGCATTCTTCTTTTTTCGAAAGGCCGAACAATCGTTTTTTATATTCTTTATGTTCAACCAGATATAACATGTCTGTCCGGGCAGCGATCCTGCAGTTTTCCGGAAGCGTTTTCATGGATCCTGCGGCGATCTGCAGTATTTGTTCTTCAGATAGGACTTTTATGTTCATATCGCGCGAACGCATTTCCCCGGAGCCGGTGGCCGTTGCGATCACGCGGTTGTTCCTGGCATCCACTTCCACCGTCGCTTCAATACTGTCCGGATCGGCACCCATGGCTTGTACGGAAGCAACGGCTTCTCGGCGAAGCGCGACAATATCTTCGGCCGTCGGGTTCATGACGGTTTTTTCCACACTGTCGCGGATAATGCCGAGCGCCGCCCCGATCGCAGAAATTACGTCCGTATTCTCCGCGATCATGTACTGATAGCGCATCGCGTTCGCGGCATAGGGAACGATGGCGGGTGCGCCGCCGCCACCACCGACAAAACGGATAAGATCCGCATCGAGCTTATATTCACGTGTCAGCTGTTTAATGGTCGGCCGAAGTTTGTCGGTGCTGATGTCAAGTATCCGGCGGGCAAGCTCGTCCGCGGATTTGTTAAAGATCTTTCCAAGGCTGTTAAAACAGTTGCGGATCCCGGAGGGATTGACACTCCCCCGGTTCGCCTCCCCCGCAAGTTCAAGATAATGCGATGCGGCCGTGGGTGTCAGGGTGAATTTTTTATCCTTTCCCTTCGGGACCACGGCAAGATAGTCCGCCGGATCCCCTGGGCGGGGCTGAATGGTTTCCAGATCAATGCTACGGAAATCGCAGGCGGTTTCAAATGCCACATAGCCGAGGTTTGCGATATGCGCGCTGCGGGGACCGACATCGACGATATGTTCATGCTGCACCCGGGGCATGGAGCCGCCGGCAATTCCGAGCGTCCGGACGTCCAGGGCGCGAAGATAAAGACGGTTCCCCCCGATCTGAGCGCTTTTGATCTGCGGTTTTCCGTTCTTGATGACGGAAATGTCGGTCGAGGTTCCGCCGACCTCAAGAAAAATGCCGTCGGAGACCTTGACGTACATCAGGGCGGCAGCCACACCCGCGGCGGGACCTGACAGCATGGTCAGGA
>CALMFL010000340.1 GCA_937862595.1 uncultured Fidelibacterota bacterium | reverse complement strand
TCCGTAGCCTTCTTGACCAACGTAGCTCGTTAGAGCGTAGTTGGTGGCGTAGGAGGGTCTTCTGCCTTCTGCCTTCTGGCTTCTGGCTTCTGCCTTCTGGCTTCTGGCTTCTGGCTTCTGGCTTCTGGCTTCTGACTTCTGACTTCAGTCTTCTGACTTCTGACTTCTGACTTCAGTCTTCTGACTTCTGCCTTCCGTCTTCTTCTTTTTAATATGTTCGATCGCCTCGTTCGGGCAGACGGTGGCACAGAGACCGCAGTGCTTGCATTTTTCGTAATCGATCACGGCGAGGTTGTCGATCACATGAATGGCGTCGAAGGGACATTTTTTCTCGCAGAGTCCGCAGGCGATGCAGGAGCGTGTACAGACCTTTGTCGCATAACGGCCGGTATCGTGGTTCTGGCATAGGACCCGAACCTTGTAGCTTAGGGGATGCAGATGCATCAGGTCGCGCGGACAGACTTCCACGCATTTGCCGCATCCGGTGCAAAGATCGTTATTCACCACCGGAAGACGGTTCTCTGAAATGACAATGGCGTCGAAGGGACATGCCGCCGCGCAGTCGCCGAGGCCGAGGCACCCGTATTCACATAATTTTTTCCCGCCCGACACCAGGGTTGCAGCGATACAGGACTTTGCACCGAAGTATTCGCCCTGGTACGCGATCTCATTCAGTCCGCCCTGACACATGCAGCGGGCGACTTCGCGTTCTTCGGTCTTGACCTCGACCCCCATGATGGCCGCGACCTTTTCCGCCACCGAAGCGCCACCGACCGGGCATCCGTTCACCGGCGCCTTGCCGTTGACAACCGCCTCGGCGAAGGCCGCACAGCCCGGAAATCCGCATCCGCCGCAATTGGCGCCCGGAATGACATCCATGACCCGGGCGACGCGGGGGTCCTCTTCGACATGTAATTTTTTATTGGCGATCGCCAGTCCGACGGCAAAAAGCAGTCCCATTCCGCCCATACTTCCGGCTGCGATCAATATTGATTGTATATCCATTTTGCTTCCTTAAATTAATCCTGCAAATCCCATGAATGCCAATGCCAGACTTCCCGCAATGATCATGGTGATCGCTGCGCCCTGAAAAGACCTGGGAATATCCACCAGCTCAAGTTCCTCCCGAATACCGGCCATGATCACCAGTGCAAGCGTGAAACCTATTCCGGCACCCAGTCCGTACACCAGGGTCTGGCTGAAACTATATTCGTTCAGCACGGCATTCAATGCCAGTCCGAGAATGGCGCAATTCGTGGTGATCAGGGGAAGGAATATCCCCAGCGCATCATAGAGGGGCTTGCTCACCTTGCGGATGAACATTTCCACCAATTGAACCAGAGAAGCAATAATTAAAATGAACGCAACATATTCCAGGATCTCTAATTTGAAAGGAAGCAGGATAAAGTGATACACCAACCAGGTCACCATGGCCGCGATCACCATGACAAAGGTCGTCGCCATTCCCATGCTGAAGGCAGAATCAACTTTCTTTGAAACTCCGACAAAAGGGCAAATACCCAGGAATTGACTTAAAACAAAGTTATTGATCAGGGCAGCGCCGATAAAGATAACGAGTAAATTCATGCCTTCCTCCTATTGTTGATCCAATTGGCGCCGGCGATCAGACATCCCAAGGCCAAAAACGCTCCCGGCGGCAAGATCATCACGCTCCAGGGAGAAAATGATCCCCACATGACATCCATTCCGAACCAAGTGCCCGAACCGAGGATCTCACGAATTGAGCTCAGCACAAGGAGGGTCATCGTAAAGCCCAATCCCATGCCAAGCGCATCCAGTAAAGAGCGGCCGATCCCGTTCTTTGATGCGAAGGCCTCCATGCGCCCCAGAATAATGCAGTTGACAATGATCAGCGGAATAAAAGGACCCAGCGCCTTACTGATATCCGGCGTAAAAGCTGCCAGAAAACGGTCCGCGATGGTTACAAAGGTCGCAATGATCACAATATAGGCAGCGATACGGACCTGGTTCGGGATCGCCTTCCGCAGCAGGGAGACCAGAAAAGCCGAGCATACAAGGACAAAAGTCGCCGCCAGGCCCATTGCCAGTCCGTTAATGGCCGATACCGTTACCGCCAGCGTCGGGCACAATCCCAGCAGCGAGACGAGGACGGGATTTTCATCCCAGAGTCCTTTTACAAATTCCTGTATTGCGGTTTTCTCTTTCATTCATGCTCCTAAATATATTTTATTTAAGCAATGTTACTTTCTGATAATCGGGTGCGTGCATAATTTTGCGTAAACAGACTTTCAATCAAAGTCCTTATCCTTTGTTTGATATATTATTTATTTAAAAGGGCTTGTGCCTCTTTGATACTTGTATTGACAATATCCACAACCGCCGCAGACGAAACAGTCGCACCGGTAATGGCTTGAACACCTGATTTGTTTTCGGGTTTTTTATTTACAACAAAGCTGATATCAGAATTAATTTTAACCCCCTTAAATTGATCGACAAACCAGCAGGGATTGTTCTCATTAGCGGGGTCATTTACAATTTTAGTCCCCCAGCCGGGTGTTTCGGATTGAGAAATGACCTTAACCCCTAAAATCTCTGAGAAATCCGCTTTCACACCGATCATCAGAGAGATCTCGCTTTGATAACCTTCACATGAAGCCGGGAAAGCGTAGGCAAGAATATCATTTCCCTTTGAAGCTTGGTAGATTACCAGATCGTTTTCTTCAATCTTTTGGATCTCTACATTCTTAGGCAGAACAGCTAAAATATCTTCTTTATCGGGTTCGTTTTTTTCTGCAACACCGTTAGATAAAAGAACCGCTTTCGCTTTTTTTATCTCGGTATTTAATATCCGGACAATGGCTGCCGACGAAATGGTTGCCCCGGTAATGGCCTGTATTTCGGTATTCTTTGAAGGTTTCACATTTTTAACATAGCTGATCTCGGGATTGATTTTCAGTCCCTTGAATTGATCGATGAACCATGCCGGGTTGGGCTTGTTGGAAGGATCATCTTCGATCTTGGTTCCCAATCCGGGCGTTTCAACCTGTGCCAGAATTTTTACCTTGATGATCTCTGAAAAATCAGGCGTAACGCTGACCATCATCACCAGTTCGCTCTGAAATCCGCCGCCGGCTACCTGAAAGGCATATCCGACAACCTGATTTCCTTTTTTCGCTTCATAAAATTCATATTCCACATTTTCATCGTTCGTACAGACCGTTTTTTTCATCGTCGTTACGTTAACATTTTGAGGCAGTACTTCATAGATAGCTTCATTCTTGACTTTATTTTTATATGCATCGATCCGGGGTTTTGTATAGCTGTCCAGCACCGCTAAAACCGCACCCGAGATAAGCGTGATCAGGGTCAATACGATAATGATCTTTGCCGTGTTATTCATATGCTTCCTTTAACTCTTTTTCTTTTCTTCCTGGATCTCGCCGAAATATTTCGGCCGCGTCCAGCGGTTCAGCAGGGGGACCAGACCGTTCATGAAAAGAATGGAATACATCACGCCTTCCGGGAGGCCGCCCCATATGCGGATCACGACCAGGATCACACCCATGCCGATGCCGTAGATCCAGGTCCCCGCGGGCGTGACCGGCGAAGTGACCATGTCGGTCGCCATAAAGAAAGCGCCCAGCATCAGGCCGCCCGACAGGATCATGAACAGCGGATCGGGATAGGCCGCCGGATCGATCAGCCAGAGGGCGCCGCTGAACAGGAACACCGTGCCGATATAGCTCAGGGGAATGCGCCAGTCGGCGTATTTCAGGATGACCAGCACCAGTCCGCCGATCAGGATCGCGATCGCGGAGGTTTCGCCGAGACAGCCGCCGATATTCCCGAAGAGGAGGGGTTTCAGATGCGTGCCGATCCCTTCGAATTTCATCAGGCCCAGCGGCGTTGCGCCGGTAACGGTATCGACCGCTTTGGAGGTGACCAGATCGTAATAGGCGTTCGAACCGCCCAGGGCGGGCAGAGTCCAGGTGGTGATCTTGACGGGGAAGCTGGCCTGCAGGAAGGCACGCCCGAGCAGGGCGGGATTGAAAATATTTGCGCCGAGTCCGCCGAAAACCTGTTTCCCGAAAACGATCACCACCACCGCGCCCAGGGCCGTTCCCGCGATGGGGAAGGTGGGCGGCAGGGTCAGCGCGAGCAGCAGTCCGGTCAGGATCGCGGAACCGTCATCGACGGTGATCCCGGTCTTCATGATCTTGTTGCAGGCGAATTCCGCGACCATGGCGGCAAAGACCGCGACCATCAGGGTGACCATGGCCTTGGTGCCGAAAAGCAGGATGGACATGACCGCGGCGGGCAAAAGCGCGGCGATCACGGTATACATGATGCGCGGCACGGAATTCCTGCCTTTTGCATGCGGCGCCGGGGCGACGATGGTCATCCGGTCGGAGCGGAAAAGCCGGTTGCGCGGATCCTTTTTGGGTTTGGCCGCTTCGCTTTCCGCGGCAGCAGGCGTATTTTCGGTCACGGCCTCTGCGGCCGTTCCTTCTTTTTTTTCTTCCGGTATCTGGTTCTTTTCCGTCATGATCTCTCCTTCGCCTTCCTGGCGTTTCGTTCGCGAAGCCGTATTTTCCCGACGCGGATCCACTGCACCAGTGGAATATTCGCCGGACAGACAAAGGCGCAGGAACCGCACTCGATACAATTCATCACGCCGAAGGACTCAAGCTTGTCCGTCTGTTTTTCCTGGCTGAGCTTGGACAGCCGGAGCGGCATCAGGTTCATCGGACAGGTCCGGACGCAGGCGCCGCAGCGGATACAGGGGAAGGTGCTTAATTCTTCCACCAGTTCGCCCGTAACGGCAACGATGCCGCTGCTGCCTTTGACGACGGGGGATTCGAGGTGATACTGGGTCATGCCCATCATCGGGCCACCCATAAAGATGCGGTTCACTTCGTCCTTGACATTTCCGCAGGCGTCGAACAGATTTTTAAAGGGCGTGCCCAGCCGGACCATCAGGTTCTTCGGCTGATTCACCCCGTCCCCGGTAACGGTGATCACGCGCTGAACAAGCGGTTTAGCCTCGGTGACGGCTTCCGCCACGGCGAATGCCGTTGCGACGTTATTCACGACCACGCCGACATCCATCGGCAGTTTGCTGTAGGGCACCTTGCGTTTCAGCACGGAATAGATCAGCATTTTTTCCGCGCCCTGGGGATACTTTACTTTCAGCGGGACGACCTTGAACGGGTAGCCGAGCTCCACCACGCGTTTCTGCATTCTGGCAATGGCTTCCGGTTTGTTGTTCTCGATCCCGATATAGCCTTTCTGCACGTCCAGAATGTGCATCATGATCGCCATGCCCAGAAGGATCTTGTCGCTCTGTTCGATCATGAGGCGGTCGTCCGCGGTCAGATAGGGCTCGCATTCCACACCGTTCAGAATAAAGGAGTCGATGGCCTTGTCGTCGGGGGGGTTCAGTTTGACATGGGTCGGGAAGGTCGCGCCGCCCAGTCCCACGATACCCGCTTTGCGGATGGTTTCCAGCAGTTTTTCCTTCGGGGTCCATTTCCAGTCCCGTATCTTTTCCAGGAGCTCCCACGCCTCTTCCCCCTCGCGCCGGATGTGGATCATCGTGGCGCGCATTCCGAGCGGATGATAGTATTTTTCGATATCCTTGACGACCCCGGTAATGCTGGCGTGGACCGGCGCGGACACATAGGAGGAACTGTCGGCGATGATCTGGCCGGTTTTGACCCGGTCGCCTTTTTTGACCAGCGGTTCGCATGGGGTCCCGATGTGCTGCTGGAGCGGGAGGTAGACATCATCCGGCAGGGGGAGCGTTTCAATGGCCTGACCCTGGCTGAAATACTTGTAGTCCTCCGGATGAAGACCCTTCTTAAATGTCGATAACTTCAATGCTTGACTCCCATTGAAAATGCGGTGTTTAGTACCTTGTTAACAATCGTTGAATATACAGATTGCCGGATAAAAATGCATGGCATTTTTATGGAAATTTTATGCAAAAACGACGCGGAACGGTTTGTTTCCGTTCCGCATCGTTAACATCATTTTAACGGACTTAGCCGCTATTTCATCAGCGTCATCCGGCCGGCGCGGATCTGGTCTCCCGCCATGACGCGGTAGATGTAAACGCCCGAGCTCAGGAACCCGGCATCGAACTGCAGGGTATAGGAGCCCGCTTCAAAATAGCGGTTTGCCAGAATCGCAACGCGCTGGCCGCGCGTATTGAAGATTTCGACGCTCACCTGATCGCTTTGCGGAAGGTCGAAGCGCAAGCTCGTCACCGGATTGAAGGGGTTCGGGTAGTTCGGGTACACCTTAAATGTTTCGGGTATCTCAAGAACGGCCGGGTTGATGGTGACCGTCAGGGTCATGAAGGAGGTGTCGGACAATTCCCCGACGCCGTCGTCGGTGACGATGAACATGACCTCGCTGACGCCGGTGTAGGTCTCATCCGGACGGAGCCGGACCCTTCCCACGGGGGATGAATAATAGCGGAGACTGATCGCCGTCGTATCGGGGATCACCGTGAATGTCAGCTTGTCGCCCGGATTCGGGTCGCTGAACACCGCATCGATGTAGACGGCGATCGCGGAAACGGTAAAGGTGTCGGGAATGGCTTCGATCACGGGGGGAAGGTTCGCGGCCGGAAGGCCTTCAACCCGTTCTGCGGAGCGCAGCTGGTCAATATAGCAGGTGACCGTGTTCAGGGGGTCGTCGGGATTTCCCTTCAGGTGCAGGGAGTTGACGCTGTAGGCCGTCCCGTCCAGGCTGCCGCCGGTCATGCCGCCCCATTCGCCGAACTGCTCCGGATCGCTCAGGTCCCATTCGATCATTTTCCATCCGGTCCAGTTGACGGTGTACCATTGGGACACTTCAAAGGAGTTCGAGCTGGCGCTGTTGGATTCCGCCAGGGCGATGCGGAACTGGTAGCCGCTTCCGTCCCCGAAGATGTAGGCCTGAATGGCCATGGACGTATCGATGTTCTTAACCCCGTTCAGGGCCGCCGAATAAATTCTGGCAAACCAGGTTTCCGTCTCGGGAACGACAATGATGCGCATGGATCCTTTGTCCGTGCCGAAGCCGGGGACGTAATTGTTCCCCGAGAGCAGGGTGGTCGATGAAGCGGCATCGACGATCCCGCTTGTCGAACCGCTGAAGCCCGGGCGCTCCCAGGCATAGGTTCCGGTAAAGGCGTCGATGATCCGGCGGGTCTGATAATAGGTGCTGTCGGTGGTGAAGGTGATATAGCGGGCCGCCATGGCGTTGCCGGTCGTATCGGAAATGCCGGCGGCGATATCCAGGGTGACCGCTTCATTTGTCGCCATCAGCGAATTGGGCTTGACCGTGACAAAGGTCCGGTCCTCGCTGTCCCTGAAAATACAGTAAGCCGGAGAAACGGCAAATTCGTCATAATAAAAGGTGAAAACATCGCTGAGCGATGCGGGGTCCAGCAGTTCGTCGAACAGAAGGGTTACCGGAGCGTCGGTGTCCACTTCGATATCGGTATCCGCGGGAACGCTCTGGACGAGGATCGGGGCTTCTTCATCCGCGCCCGAAACCGTAAACTGCAGGGTGAACGCGTCACCGCCGGTCCCGTCGCCGTTGCCGTCGATCTGCAGACCGGCCTGATCGACCGTGGCGGCGCCGACCGTCACCGTGTATTCCGTATTGAACTGCCAGGAGGCGCCGATATTCAGGACAAGATGGTCTTCCTTGACCCAGCGGGGATGTTCCCAGCTCAGGGTCAGTCCGGACGGCGCCGGCGTAACCGACAGATTCCCGGCGATACTGGCTTCATCCATGCTTTTGTTGAATTCGAGGACGACGACCTGATTGTTGGGGACGTTGACCGCATCGGCCGCCGGAACATGGTTCACGACACGGGGGGAGATCGTCGGCAGCACGTCCGTGCCGACCACATTGGAAAGGGCCGATTCCACCCAGTAGCGGCTGGCCATGGTCACACCGTAATAATAGCGGTTGTCATTGAGCTGAAGCCCGTCGAAAGCGATCTCGAGGTTAAAGGCGGAGTCCGCGAACACGAGCTCCATGATCTCGGCGCTGTCGACATCGATAGACGCTTCTTTAGAACGATAGATCACGAACCACTGCGGATCCGTCACGCCGGCATCCGGTGTGACGGTGAGGGTGTAGGAGCTGTCGCTGTTCTTTACCCAGCCTGCGGCCGGAGCGGCCGGCACGCCGGCATTCATAAAATGATAGGACGGCTGTTTCGCCTTGCGGGCGAAAACCGTGTGGGAGCTTTCCAGGGGATAGGTGGAGTCTTTCCAGTTCCCGTAGGAAAAGAACTGAAATCCCTTTACCCATGACAGGGTGCGGCATTGTTCGACGATGCCCTGATGATTGCTCCAGTTGGTGATAAGGTACGACGCCGGGCCCACCGAATACGGGCGCCCCGCCGCTTTGCCGGGACCGATGTTCGGGTTCCAGTCCGAAAGAAGCTGGCTGTACATGGTCGTGCCGTTCAGCCAGTGATAGCTCATCGGGGTCAGAAGATCGATCCAGCCTTCGTTGAACCAGCGGGCGGCATCCTGGAACACGCTGTAATAGCCGTTCCAGCTCGCCTCTTTATAACGTCCCAGAGCCGCCGGCGACACCTTGACCCAGGGCCGGATCGCCTGAACGGTATCATGGACGGCTTTAATGAATACATTGGTCGCGCCGCGGCGCCAGTCGGCCCACGAGGCGAATTTTACGCCCGGGGTTGCATCCGGAAAGAGATCGGTGCTGTCCGGGACCCCGCCGCTTTCGGGATGGTCGACATCGTAGAGATACCGGATGTCACCGGCGGGAGCGGTACTCTTGTTCAGCGAAGCGCGTTCGGCTTCCCGCCGTTCAAGATAGGCTTCCATTCCGGCCGGGAATTGCCCGTCGGGAAGCTGCAGGTCTTCAGCCTGCTTTGCGAAGAGGATGCCGGCTTCGGTATTGTCATATTCGTTCCAGCGCACATAGTCGAAATGGATGCCGTCCACATCGTAATTGCTGACGATTTCCGCCACCAAGGCGACGGTGTAGTCGCGAACGGCTTTCAGTCCGGGCGACAGGCAGCGGCTGCTTCCCATCGGTTTTCCGTCGCCGTCCCGGCAGACCCATTCCGGATGTTCCGCGGCGGGCGCGCCGGCGATCGTGCTGGAGGTGGCGAAGGTATTGAACCAGGCATGCAGCTCAAGTCCGCGCTTATGCGCTTCTTCCACGGCGTAGGCCAGCGGATCGTAGCCCGGATCGCTGTAGCCGAGGTAAGAGCCCCAGGGTTCGTAGGCGGAGGGATAATAGGCCGTCCCGCCCTGGCGGACGTGCCAGAGCACGGCGTTCATGCCGGCTTCCACGTGTTTGTCAAGAATGGCCTGAGTGCGGGCTTTCAGCTGTTCCGTCGACAGGCTTCCGGAGAACTGGTGCCAGGTAATGGACCAGGTGGCCCGGAATTCGCGGTTGTCCGCGGCGAACAGCATGCCGGCGGCAAGGCAGAGGAGCAGAATAAGGGTGATCGTTCTTTTCATGGGTCTTCCTATTTGTAAAGGTAATATTTCCGTGACATCGTTTTGAACGCTTCCACGTCGCGTTCGAACAGGGGCTTGATATCTTCAAAACGGTAGTTTTTCATAAAGGTTTCGCGTATCTCGTCGGTGCCGCAGACGATGTCGAACATGCGCCAGCGGTTCTCGTTCAATTTGAAGAGATCTATTTCGGGGTACAGCTTGTGGTAGACTTCCATAAAATGGAACTGCAGGTACATCAGTTCGACCTTCCGGAAATCGGTGATGTGGATCTGCACGCCCTGCACGTCCTTGTCCTTGTCAACGCCGTAAAAGGGCTTATAGGCGATCGGCCGGAAGATCACACCTTCAAGGCCCAGCGCGTTCATGGCCTCCGCCACTTCCTGCGCCTGCATCCATTCGGCGGCATAGGTCTGGAAGGGGATCGTATAGCCGATGCCGATGTTCATCGTGTACAGTTCGCCCAGGATGCCGGTGGCCACGTAGTACGGCGGCGTTGTGCCTTCGGGAATGTGCGGCGAGGACGGCACCCAGGAGAGCCCGGTGTCCGCGAAGGACATTCTGCGTTTCCAGCCCTTCATCGGGACCACGGTCAGCTTGCACTTTACGCCGTCTCTCAGCAGGCCTTCTTCGTTATAGACCTGCGCCAGCTCCCCGATCGTCAGTCCGTGGACGTAGGGGATCTTGTAGGCGCTCACGCCGGAATGAAAGCCGTCCTTGACGGTCGCGCCTTCCACGATATTCCCGGTCAGCGGGTTCGGCCGGTCCAGAACGACGAATTCCTTGCCGAATTCCGCAGCGGCTTCCATGCAGTAGCCCATCGTGCTGATATAGGTGTAGGAGCGGCAGCCGATATCCTGGATA
>CALMFL010000339.1 GCA_937862595.1 uncultured Fidelibacterota bacterium | reverse complement strand
GCCATGTGACCCGAAATGATCGCCCGGTCCGAAAAGGATTCTGCGAAAGCATTTTGATACTGAAAAATATTTTAATAACTTTTTGTTCTGAAAAACGATAAGGACAGACAAGATGGACAGAAAACTGTTGATCGAACGTTCCGCGGAAGGGAAACAAAGCGTCAGCCTTCCCGCCTGCGATGTTCCCGAACAAGCGCTTGAAACACTGATCCCCGCTTCCCGCCTGCGGCGGCAGAAGGGGAATCTCCCCGAGGTCAGCGAACCGGAGGTCGTCCGGCATTATGTCAATCTATCCACCCTGAACCACCATGTGGACAAGGGTTTTTACCCGCTGGGTTCCTGCACGATGAAATATAACCCCAAGATCAATGAAGCGGTCGCCGCCCATCCCGATCTGTCTGAATTGCATCCCCTGCAGCGGGAAGAGACCCTGCAGGCCGCGCTCAGGATCTATCATGACGTCGAGACCTACCTCTGCGCCATCACCGGCATGGCGCATTTTACGCTTCAGCCCGCCGCCGGATCTCACGGAGAACTGACCGGCGTCATGATCATGCGGCAGTATCACCGTATCAAAGGAAATCACAAGACCACGGTCCTGATCCCGGATTCCGCTCACGGCACAAATCCGGCTTCCGTGCATCTCGGCGGGTACAGGGCGGTCACGGTCGCATCCACGTCCGAAGGGCTGGTCGATCTGGAAGACCTGAAGTCCAAGCTTAACGACGAGGTCGCCGGCTTCATGCTGACCAACCCCAACACCCTGGGGATCTTCGAAACGAACGTCCGGACCATTTCCGAACTGGTGCACGGTGTCGACGGACTGATGTACATGGACGGCGCGAACATGAACGCTCTGCTCGGGATCGTCAAGCCGGCGGACATGGGTTTTGACATCACGCATATCAATTTGCATAAGACCTTTTCCACCCCTCACGGCGGGGGCGGCCCCGGGGCCGGCCCGATCGGCGTGGTGAAAGAACTGAGCCCTTACCTGCCCGTTCCCCGCGTGGAAAAAGCCGACGGCGCCTATCACATCACCTGGGATCATCCGCAATCCATCGGAAAGGTCCTGGGATTCTGGGGCAATTACGGCATTATCGTACGGACCTGGGTCTATATCCGCATGCTCGGGGCCGAGGGGCTGAAGGACGTTTCCAAACATGCGATCATCAACGCCAATTACATCCGCGCCTCGCTTGAAGACATCTACGAACTTCCGTATACATCCCCCTCCATGCACGAATGCGTCTTTTCCGGTGACCGCCAGAAAGCGCGCGGGGTAAAAACCCTGGATATCGCCAAGCGGCTCCTTGATTACGGCGTTCACGCCCCGACCATCTATTTTCCGCTGATCGTGCATGAAGCCCTGATGATCGAACCGACCGAGACCGAGAACAAGGAAACCCTGGACCATTTCATCGGCATCATGCGCCGGATCGACCGGGAAACGCTTGAAGATCCCTCGCTCGTGACCTCGGCGCCTTCGCGCACCCCGGTCAAACGCCTTGACGACGTCAAGGCAAGCCGCGAACTGAACATCCGCTGGTAATTCATGCTTGTCCATTATAAAAATGCCATGAGATCGATCCCGCTCCGCGCCGGCGTCCGGGGCAGGGATATTGTGCAGGAATATTTTCCCGACGCGCGGGAGGCGATCCTGTGCATGGCCTGCGACTGCCAGCTGCAGAGCCTGAACACCGCGATCCCCGAAAAGGCCGGAGGGGTCACCTTTTACGATATCGGGGATCCCGTCGGCGCTCAGTGCCTGGCGATCAGCACGACCGCCCTGATGCTGATGGCGGCGGAGGGACTTTTCCCCGATACGCGCATTTCGGTCGAACATTCCTACGGCAACGGGTTTTATTGCGAAGCGGTCCGTCCGGAGACCCTGCCGGACCGATACCTCGACCTGCTGGAAAAAAAGATGCGTTCGCTGATCGCGGACGATTACCTTTTCGAAGAAAGGACCGTCAGCATCGAAGAGATCCGGACCTTTACCTTCAAACGTTTCAATGTCCTGAAGAACAGCTCGAAGAAGCACCTGCGCATTTACGACCTTGGGGGCTTTCCCCACTGGTTCATTTATCCCCTCGCGCCTTCGGCGGGCTATGTCCGGAAATTCCGCATCACGCCCTACGAGAACGGCTTTGTGCTCGAATATCTGAGCCAGGGCAATCCCGACGAGATCCCGCCCTTTACGCCCTACCCCAATCTCTTCCGTGTGATCCGCGAAAGCGAAAGCCGGGGCGAAATGCTGACCATCCGCAATGTCTCGGACTTGAACGAGCGGGCGCTGAACGGCACCTTCATGGAGGCTATCCAGCTGTATGAGGCGCTTCACGAGAAAAAGATCGCCGAGATCGCGGATGCGGTTTCACACCTTCCGGGGATCCGTTTCGTGTTCATCGCCGGTCCTTCTTCTTCGGGAAAGACCACGTTCATGAAGCGGCTTTCGCTGCAATTGCGCATCAACGGACTGAAACCCAAGCATCTCTCCCTGGATGATTATTTTGTGGATCGTGAACATACGCCGCGCGACGAGAAGGGGGAATACGATTACGAACATTTCGACGCGATCGACCATGAACTGCTGAACAGCCAGCTGAACGACCTGATGAACGGGAACGGTGTCTGCCTTCCGCGCTTTTTGTTCCAGCAGGGAAAAAAGGAATTCGAGACCGCCGAAACCTTTCTGCACGATGACGAGATCCTGATCATGGAGGGGATCCACGGACTGAATCCCGGGCTCGCCGGCCATATTCCGGCAAGCGCGAAATTCCGCATCTATATCAGCGCGCTCACGCAGCTGAACTTTAACCTCTATAACCGGGTCTCCACCTCCGACACCCGCCTGCTCCGGAGGATGTACCGGGACTCCCAGTTCCGCAACCATTCTCTCGAAGAAACCCTGACCCGCTGGCCCTCCGTGCGCCGCGGCGAGGCCCGCTGGATCTTTCCCTTCCAGGAAAATGCGGATGTCTATTTCAACAGCGCCCTGGAATATGAATGGTCCGTTTTCAGCGGCGTCCTCTACGACGCCCTTGCCCTTATCCCGAACGATTCGCCCGCCAAGGTCGAAGCGGAGCGCCTGCGCTCGTTGCTGGACCTCTTCATTCCCTTCCGCCCGGATTTGATCCCCTCGACGTCCATCATTCAGGAATTCCTCGGCGGAAGTTCCTTTGAGTATTGATTTCTTCTTAACCTCAGATTTCCCTGATTAACGCAGATTTAGAAATTACGACCAGTTGCGAATTCAAGGTGCCCTTTAAGCAATAAGCGTGTTCGATATCCAATTTGTCCCCGTAAGAAAAACGCGATCCTGAAACGGATGCCATTACCGGAACAGCCATGACCGTACACAAATTGGCGGGATGCGCTTAGATATTTCTCTTCACAATTTACAATAATTTCTTTATTCTTTGTTGTCAGCAATAATAATTTGCCTGGGGTCCTATGCTGAAAAACGGTGTCATCCTGGTCTCTGCCTTAAGCAATACGCCTTATCCTTTCGACCGTATCGAAGAGTTCGCGGATAACGGGGAAGCCCTGGAAGTCCGGATACCCGGAATCGCGCAGGCCCGCATTCGCAGCGGGGATCATATTTGGGAGCGCTTCGCCGATTTTCTGCCCTTTACGATCGATCCCTCCTTTTCCCTGGGCGAAGGCAATACCGCGCTGGTCCGGGCGGACGACAAGCTTCTCGGATTCTGCGGCCTGAAAAACCTTTATCTAAAAAACGAGACCCAGAACCCGACCTGGAGCTTCAAGGACCGCGGGTCCCTGACCTGTGTCGCCATGGCCGCCGAGATGAAGGAAACGGTGACCGCGACCATCTCCACCGGGAATATGGGAAATTCACTTGCCGCCTACGGAGGACACGCCGGACTGAAGGTGCTGGTCTTTGTCCCGGACTTTGTTCCCCCCGAAAAGATCGCCGCCATCGGGATCCACGGCGCCACGGCCATCCGGATCACGGGCGCGGATTATTCGATCATGAAGCGGCATGTGCTGGGACTTGCGAAAAAGCTGAAGCTCCGGATCGTCTCCGGGAACGGCCCGGTGCGGGTGGAGGGCTACAAGCTGACCGCCTTCGAATTGTACGAACAGATGCGGGGGAACCTTCCCGATTACATCGCCGTGCCCACCTCCGCCTGCGGTCATATCCGCGGGATCTTCAAAGGCTTTTCCGAGCTTAAGGAAGCCGGCATCATCTCGAAACTGCCGAAAATGATCGTGGTCCAGGCGCGGAACAACAGTCCGATCGTATCTGCGATCAAGCAGGGAAGCCGGCACGTGATCCCGTTCTCGGATTTTCATACCGTTGCGGAAGCGATCACCACGGGAAATCCGCCCGGCGGGGACGAGATCATTGACAAGGCAACGCGTTTCGGATGGCCGGCGGAAGATGTCGCCGAAGACGAGATCCTGCTTTCGCAAAAGTTGCTTGCGGCGTCCGGATATTTTGTTGAACCGGCCTCCGCCACAAGCCTGTATG
>CALMFL010000338.1 GCA_937862595.1 uncultured Fidelibacterota bacterium | reverse complement strand
CGGGATTGGACCACTGGTAGGCCCGGACCACCACATGCAGTCCGCATCCTCCGTATTCCAGCCGCGGATCCCCTTCTCCGACATCCCCGGGGCGGAAGGGTTTGAAAGCGGGATAGAATTCGGTATTGAAGCGGTCATCCATTTCAAAGTAGACCGCCTGGTCCGCTGTGGAAACGCCCGCCTTATAGGTTCCCGGCCAGTTGTTCCCCCAGGAGGGTTTCCAGGTTTCGGGTTTGTGCGAGAGGGGGATGCTGCTTCCGGCGGGATTCGCATAGTCCGGCAAGGGTTCCCAGCCCCAGCGGCGGGCCGTGGGACTGACCTCGTTTCCCAATACCATGCCGCCCGACAGCAGTCCGTCGCTGACAATGTAATGGGTCATGTCGTAACCGGGGGCCAGATTGTCGATCTCTTTCTGTCCTTCGGGACCGACATAGGCTTCGTGGAGGAAATACCCGTTCGTATCGACGGGCACTTCAACGCCGACAAGGGGGCCGAATTCAAAGGCATAACCATGCGAGGAATAGATGGGCCACTCCATGGAAGGCTCGCGGGAAGGGTGTCCGATCGAACCGTAATCAAAGAGCAGGGTGCGGATCTTGTTCCCCGAAATGATGGCTTCGCGCGGGACGGGACGCTCGGCATCCGTCACCGTGGGTTTCTGAAGGTCCTGCTGCTTTTTGAAATACATCTCTTTTTCATAACCGGAGCGGATCGCGGGCGGCGTATCAAGTCCGTATAAGAGAAAGCAGTTCAGCGCAAGAAGCAGGAGGATGGTTTTTGTAAAGTTTATTTTCATGTTGTTATTTCCTTTATTGATCTGCGCCTACCGGATATCCCAGCTGACATTCAGAAGTATTTGTCTCGGACTGGCGTAATTCAGGGGACTGTAGAGATAGTCCGCCAGCGAATGGATGCCTTCGGTATCGGGGAATTTTTCGGCGGGATCGCCCACGTAGGTGGGGATCAGCGAATAGCCCGAACGGCCGGTATCGGTGAACACGTAGAGTTCATTCGAGGTGTCCAGCAGGTTGTATATCTTCAGGGTCGCGGTGAAACGATGTTTGCCGATGCTGAAATTCTTATAGATTTTCAGATCGGTGGTGAATTCGGACAGTTTCCGGTCCGAGTTCTCCTCGGCGTTCCGTTGTCCCTGGATGGTGGGCGTATAGGGCTTCCCCGTCGAGAAACGGGCGATGATGCCGATCCCGAGGTCTTTTACGGGGGTCAGGGTCAGGTTCCCGTTGATCGTATGGCGCACATCCCAGTCGAGCGGCACGACCCGGGTCTCGCTTTCGATGTTGTTCAGAGCGTCGTAGTATTTGGCATCGGGCGAAGAGGCGTTGCCTTCCGCGATCTGGTAGGTGTAGTCGGCGTTGAAGCTCATTGTGCGCCCGGCCCGCTGTGTCAGCGAGAAGGTGATGCCGCGGACATTCCCGTAGTCCTCGGTGATGTAGCGGGTGTACTTGTAGGCGTTATCCACGAAGTTGTATTCCGTCGAGAGCCAGTTGATGATGTCCCGGTAAAAAATGGTCAGGTCGATCGCCGTGGAGGGCGAGAGTTCCTGCTGGAGCCCCAGCTCGTACATCACGGTCTTCTGCGGTTCGATATCCGGGTTGCCGTAGCGCGAGACGCTGGCGCCGCGTTTCATCAGAGGATTGGTATAGAGATAATACATCGACGGCATCTGGAAGAAATGCCCGTAGGAGAAATGGATGAAGCCCTGGTCCGTGATCGGGAAACTGACGCCCAGGCGCGGGCTCAGCTGATGCTTGGGGCTGGCGTTCACGGTGTCGGAGGTCAGCGGATCGACCGCAATGGTGTTCGCGTTAAAATAATCGTAGCGCAGACCCGCCTGGATGATAATGTCCTGAATTTCGATCTTATCCTGGACGTAAGCCGCAAAATCGTAGGGCTTGTGGGTGTAGTAATCATGGTTCGCCACGTCCGCGTTCTGGATGAAGGGCGGGATGCCGTCAAGCTGTTCGCTCATCTGCAGGGTGGTTTCGTTGCGGTGCCGGATATAGGTGTTAAACTCAAAGCCCGTCCGGATCTGATTTGCCCGGTTGACCTGGGAAATGAAATCGAATTTGAAGGTATGGGTCTTGTCGTCGGAAATATAGTAGCCCATTTCCTGTCCGCCGTAATTAAAATGGTAGGCCGGTATGTCGGTGCGGAGCGATTTGTTCACGTAGTACGGCACGCTGACCGTGGTGTCGCCAAGGTCCAGGTCGTACCAGGTCCCGTTCGGGATGAAGGCGCCGTACTCGTTGATGAAATCCCAGTCCACCTGCACGTCCGTATCCAGGATGCCGTTCCCGTTCAGGTCCTCGGAAACGTTCAGGCCGGGCAGGACGTCGATCACGCCGTTCCCGTTGATGTCTTCATCCATGCTGAAGGGGATCTCGATCTTGTTCACATACTGTTCGGAATGGCCGTGCTTATAGGAATACTTAAAGGTAAAATAGGTTTTTTCGGAGATCGTGCGGGTCAGATGCAGGGCGTGCATGATATCGTTCGAATGGTACTGATACCGTCCGTCGGGCGCATATTTCCATTCATGTTCATAATTCTGCCAGGCGCCGAAGTCGCCGATCAGCTGATAGGTCAATTTTGTTTTGTCCAGAGGCATGAAGGAGATCTTTGCCATGATCTTCTTTGAATTGCTGGTGTTCATTTTGACCAGGGCGCTGTCCCCGGTCATCATGACGCTGGCCGTATTGTTCCCGATCGCCCCCTGGTCGAAGGTGGTGTGTTCCCGGATGCCGTAGAGCCATCCGAGATGGTTCCGGAAGGTGCCGGTGATAAAATAGGACCCTTCGGGCAGAAAGGAAATGGGGCCGCTGAGATCCAGGTCGTAGCGCTGGAAGGTCAGGGGGTTGAAGCCCGACCCGTTGATATAGCGGTCGTTCCAGGTCAGCATGTCGCCGAACTGGGCCGTCAGGCGGGACTGGAAGGTGCGCGCGCCGTCCTTTGTGGCGATATTCACGATACCGCTCATGGCCTTGCCGTATTCGGCGTTGAAAGTCCCCGAGATCAGGGTCAGTTCCGATATGACATTGGTGGAAAGGGAAAGTCCCAGATCGCTGGAAACGGGAATGCCGTCCACCATGTAGGTGACTTCGCTGGCGCGGCCGCCGCGCACATGCAGCGAGCCGTCGGAACCCTGGGTGACGCCCGCCTGGGTGGCAAGCAGTCCGGCAAAGGATTCCACCGGCATGGATTCGAGCTCCTCTTCCGAAATGCTGGATTCCGAGGAGGTGAGCCCTTTTTTGATCAGTTCTTTTTGTGCGACCACGACGACTTCTTCCCCCTCAAGCACGGAGGATTCCATGCTGACGCTGATGTTCGTCGTATGGTCGACCGAAACTCTGAGGTCCTGCAGTCTGAATGTTTTATACCCGATGGAAGAAGCAAGCAGCTCATATTTTCCCGGCGGCACGTTCAGGATCGTGAAGTACCCCTCAAGGTCGGTGGCGGCCCCCAGGGACGTCCCCGCGATCATGACATTGACGCCGATCAGAGGATCCCCCGTCCCGCCGTCGGTCACGATTCCGTTGACCTTGCCGGTCGTAGCGGCCTGCAGGGTCATAAATAATGAGAGGAATGCAAATAACAGAACAAGATACTTCCTTCGCATCATATTTCCTTTTTATGATTGTAGGGTATGAACATAGATAAAAAAAGGGAGAGGTTCCCCTCTCCCTTTTTATCTGTCAGATTATTTCAGCAATGTTACTTTTTGTGACTGGCTGAAATTCCCATATTTCAAGGTGTACATGTAAACACCGGAGGAAACGGGGACACCGTTCATGTCCGTTCCGTTCCACAGGATGTTGTGGGTTCCGGCCGAGGTGTACTGATCGTTGACCAGCGTGTTCACGAGTTCGCCGCGCATATTGTAAATATGCAGGGAGATCGTTTTGTTCATCGGCAGGAAGTACTGGATGGAGGTAACCGGGTTAAAGGGGTTCGGGTACGCAGCTTCCAGAACGAAAGCGTCCGGCGTAATGACGGTCGGATCGACCGAAACAACGGGACCCAGTTCCGAATCGCCGAATTCGATCACGCGGATCGGGGCGAAGAAGGGGTTCGCGACCTTGACCGTGTCGGTGCCGGTCACTTCCAGGATCGAATCCACTTCGCTCTGATAGCAGCAGATGATCTCGGGATAGCCGTCGTTGTCGATGTCGGTCAGTTTGTCGACGAATTTGTGGTTGGTGCCCGCAAAACTTCCGATATACACATTGGTATCCGGCTTTACGGACTGATAGCTCGACCAGCCGGTGCCGTCCCAGACATTGATATCGCCGAGGATCATGCTGTTACCGAAGATCACGACTTCGGAACCGTCTCCGAAGAGATCTCCCGAGGTACCGCCGGCGATGGACCGGGGATCGCCTTCTTCGGCGTTGATGATCTCGAATTCCGTGGAATCGAAATTGGTGGCATCGTCGTTATTGTCGAAGATCTTGAAGCATTCCATACCCGAATAGGACATGTAATAGACTTCGTCTTTTCCGTCCTGGTCCACATCGGCAACCACCGGCTGAAGCAGGCAGACGCCGTCGGGAACGGTCAGGTACTGATAGGTGGTGTCGCCAAAGGAATAGGTATTGGGAGCGGTGGCTTCAACAAAGAACACGTTGTTGTAATTCCATACGAAACAGGCGATCTCTTTCAGGCCGTCGCCGTCGATGTCGCAGGTTTCAACGGCGATCGCGGATCCGCCGCCAAGCTTGTTCTCACGGCCGAACATCGGATCGTCCGGACCGAGTCCGAGCACGCCCATATCGATATCGCGGGCCGAGGTGATGAATTCGCATTCAAAACGGCCGAAGCCCTGAAGGTCGTCGGTGGCGGAAAGGACCGCAAAAAAGTCTTCCGAGTGACCGTAGGTTACCGGCGTAGTTCCGGAGCTGTCGATGTAGTCGGTCACAAAGGTATTACCGTTCGATGCGAAGATGATCTCAGAATAGCCATCCTGGTCAACATCATCGACCACAAAATGCTCTACCAGCATATTTGACAGAACCGTTCCGACGCCGTTGAAGTTAAAGAGCGCGCTCAGGTCTTCAATGCTGTAGAATTTCGGGGTTTTGAAGGTATTATTGCTTTCGATCTCGTAAATGTAGAGACCGGCGCCCGTCACACCCGGGTAACGGCCGCGGAAGAAGATCACTTCCCCTTCCCCGTCGCCGTCGACATCGCCTGTCTGTACGAAACGCGTACCGGAAGCATACAATCCGTCAGGATTGCTGGTGTCGGACATCCAGAAATATTCCAGCGTATCTCCACCTATCGCTTCGAAACCGACAACGCAGTTCCCGTAGCTATAGTTGGTCACATAGAATTCCAGATAGCCGTCGCCGTCAAGGTCGACACCCCCGCCAATGCCGCGGGCGGCGCCGCTGAAGTCCGACCAGATCTCCGCCGCATTGTTGGGGACCGATACGACAAACGCATCGTCAACAGCGAAAACGAAGGCAAACAACAGTAAAGCAGCAAGAACAACTAATGTTTTTTTCATTCTGTCTCCTTTTTTAACACATTTAGTTCTTTTTCAAAAAGTGGCACAATTTATAAAATTTAACCACGCATGTCAAAGGGTTTTTCCCAAAGAAAACGCTTTATTTCCTTACACACTTATAATCAGCACGATATCGCGATATATTTGATCCGGGAAGTATCTTTTTTATACGTTATACTCGTCCCAGCTCTTGATCTTGAGCGACCCGGCGTCCGTATCGGCCAGCGCTTCGAAGAGGCGCATCGCGACCTGGCGGTTCGTGATGAGGGGGACGGCGTAATCCACGGCGGTGCGGCGGATCGTATAGTCGTTCGTCAGTTCCTCTTCATTGTAATTCTTGGGGATATTGATCACCAGGTCGATGGAACCGCGTTTCAGGTAATCGATCACGTTGGGGTCTTCGCGGTCAAGGGGCCAGTAGAGCATTTGGTTCGGGACCCCGTTCTGATGCAGAAAATCGGAGGTTCCGCCGGTCGCATAGATGCTCATCCCCTTTTCGGAGAGCTTTTTCAGTCCGTCCAGCAGTTCGCCCTTCGAGGCGGGCGGCCCGGAGGAGATCAGCATGTTTTTGACCGGGAACTTGAAACCCACGGAGATCAGGGACTTGATGAAGGCCTCATGGAAATTGTCGCCCAGGCAGGCGACCTCGCCGGTGGAGGACATTTCCACGCCCGTGGCCGGATCGGCGCCGCGCAGGCGGGTAAAGGAGAACTGCGGGGCCTTTACGGCGACGAATTCATAGTCGTAAAGTGGAATGCGCACCTTTTCCTGTTTTTCGCCGAGGATGACCCGGGTCGCGATCCCGATAAAATTCTTTTTCAGGGTCTTGGAGACAAAGGGAAAGCTCCGGGAGGCGCGCAGGTTGCACTCGATGACCCGCACTTCGTTGTTCTTGGCGATATACTGGATATTGAAAGGTCCGTTGATATTGAGGTTCCGGGCGATGTCGGCGGAGGTCTTCCGGATCT
>CALMFL010000337.1 GCA_937862595.1 uncultured Fidelibacterota bacterium | reverse complement strand
CCCAAAATAGAACTGCAGCGCAGTTCAAACCCCGTTAGGGGTTAAAGAACATAGAAATGTATTTCAATTAACGTCAGAACTACAGCGTAGTTCAATAAAATACGGTAATCTATTCAATCACGCTGTGGTTGATTTTATTTGGGGAATTTATGATCCCGGGCTTTGCGTGCCTTCGCCAAGGGCACGGTGCATGCATCCGGGGAGACGGTATCCGCCCCGCAGGGGTTAAAGAATAAAGTCACCTCTTCCTCAGCATTCTCCCCGCCGTAGCGCCCGTATGCCTGCCCTTTTCCACGGTGATCTTGCCGTTGACCAGCACGTAGTCCACGCCGAGGGGATAGCGGTGCGGGTCGCTGTAGGTTGCGACGTCGATCACGGTTTCGGGATCAAAGACCACGATGTCCGCAAAATAGCCTTTTTTAATGAGTCCCCGCTTGGGAATGCCGAAGGTCTCCGCGACCAGGCCGCTCATCTTGTAAACGGCTTCCGGCAGTTCCAGCACGCCCTCTTCTCGGACATACTTGCCCAGCACCCTGACGTTGGAACCGTAGGCCCGGGGATGCTGTTTGCCCTCGCCGAGCTCCCCGTAGGGCGCATAGGCCGAAGCGTCCGAACAGACCATGACATAATCTTCTTTCAGCACCTTCTTCAGATTTTCTTCGCTCATCGCGAACCCGATCATATCCGCATGGATGTCCTCCAGCAGTACCGTTTTCACGTAATCGTAACCGCTCAGGCCGGTTTCCTTCATGCCCTCCGCCACCGTTTTGTCGGCCCGTTGGGGGTTTTTACAGCCCGAGACCAGGAAACGGTCCTCGCCGCCGATATTCTTGAATTTCCCTTCGGCATAAGCCCGGAATTCCGCATCGTTCGCCGGATCCTTCAGGCGGGCGATGATGTCGCTGTCGTTCCCGGCCCGCGCCCAGGTGGGCAGAAAGACGGACAGGGAGGTATTGTAGGCGTTATAGGGATAACGATCGGCCGTGATCCGCAGTCCCGCTTTCCGGGCGTCGCGGATATGCTCCATTGCCACGTCGATCAGCGGCCAGTAGGGCTGGTTGCAAGCCTTGAAATGCGAGATCTGCACCCTCGCGCCGCTTTCGCGGCCGATGCGAATAGCCTCGTCCACGGCCTCGACGAGGGTCTTGTCCTCGTTGCGCATGTGAGTGGCATAAATGGTATTATATTTTTTTACGATCTTCGAGAGCTCGATCAGTTCTTCGGTCGTTGAAAAAGAGCCCGGCGCATACTCCAGTCCGGTACTCATGCCCCAGGCGCCGGCTTTCAGCTGTTCGGCCAGCAGGACCTTCATGGCGTCCATCTGCTCTGCGCTGGGCGCGGCGTCCACATTGCCCATTACATAGCGGCGGAGGTTCCCGTGCCCGACCAGGGCGGCCTGGTTGATCGCCATGCCGTGCGCTTCCAGGGTGTCGCAGTAGGCCGCAAATCCGGGGAAGGCATACTTCGAGGACCACATGCTCTTGTCGTCCTGCTTCTGGGGGTAGGGACTGTAGCCGCAGTTCCCGGTCACCTCGGTCGTCACGCCCTGGCGGACCTTTGATTCGGCGCGGGGATTGATCATGAGCTTGGTGTCCGTGTGGCTGTGGGGATCGATGAACCCGGGCGCAACGATCCGCCCCGAGGCGTTGATGCGCACATTGGCCTCCCTGCCGGAGAGGTCGCCGACCGCAACGATCTTGTCCCCGACGATCCCGACGTCCGCCCGTGCGCCGGGTTTCCCGCTGCCGTCGATCACGGTCCCTCCGGAAATGATCACATCGTAGAAATTCGTGCATCCTGTTAATGTCATGATGATTAATCCTATAAATAATAATTTTTTCATTTTTTCCTCGAGGTAAATTTATTGGTCGTTAATAATACAAAAAACAGCTGCACATATCAATACAAGAATACAGGGTCATTACGCTTACAGCAAACAGCTAACAGCAAACAGCCTACAGCAAACAGCCTACAGCTGAAAGCTAAAGGCTGATCGCTAAAAGCTAAAGCATATTTTATCGGTGTTATTGTCAAAATATCTTGACTAATCGGGAATGTAATCGTATAATACACGGCTTTGGAATATAGGAGTCAGAAATGAGAAACGGAATTCATCCAAAATACGACGAGGTCACGGTGACCTGCGCCTGCGGCAATGAGATCAGGACCCGCAGTACTTCCGGCGACCTGAAGGTCGAGATCTGTTCGGCCTGCCATCCCTTCTTTACCGGGAAACAGAAGTTGCTGGATACGGCCGGGCGTATTGAAAAATTCAACAGGAAATACGGCGTAAAAAAAGACAATTAGCTTTTTTACCCCTTACATATAAGATCATCCCGCACTCCGGGATGATTTTTGTTTATTCAAATAGTTTTGATCACCCAAACGAAAAGAAATTACCGGCATGAAACAGCAGAATGAAAAAAAATCCACGATCCTGGTCGGCGGACAAGCCGTCATGGAAGGGGTCATGATGCGCACGCCCAAGGCCTATGCCACGGCGGTGCGTTCCCCCGAAGGCGCCATCGTTACCGAACGCAAGGAATTCACTTCCCTGGCCAAAAAGAAAAAATTCTACGGATGGCCCGTGGTGCGCGGGGTCGTTTCCCTGGTCGAATCCATGAAGATCGGCATGGAAACCCTGAATTTCTCGGCGGACATCGCCTATCCCGAAGAGAACAAGGAAAAGGCGGGATTCTGGTCGCGCGCCGCAGGTGTGTTAAGCACGCTATTCGCCTTCGGCCTGGCGGTCGTGATGTTCCTTATCGCCCCCATGTGGATCACGGAAAAACTGTTCGGACTTCGGGACAGCGCGGGCTGGTTCAATATCAGCGCCGGCGTCTTTCGCATCGTTTTCTTTTTGCTCTACCTGGTCATCATCAGCCTGATGAAGGACATCCGCCGGCTTTTCGCCTACCACGGCGCGGAGCACAAGACGATCTATGCCTTTGAGTCCGGCGAAGAGCTCACCCCGGAAAATATCAAAAAATATTCCCGCTTCCATCCGCGCTGCGGGACCAGTTTTCTCTTCATTTCCATGATCAATATCATCATCATCTATGCCGTGCTGGACGCGCTGGTCATGCAGCTTTTCTCTACCTCGCTGACCATTCAGATGCGCCTGCTCTATCACATTCCCTTTATCCCCGTCGTGATGGGACTGGGCTACGAAGTGCTGAAGTTCTCGAGCAAGCACCTGGACAAATGGTACGTCGCCTGGATGGCCAAACCGGGACTGTGGCTGCAGCGCATCACCACGCACGAACCTGACGACGGCATGATCGAATGCGCCGTCGCCGCGCTGAAGACCGGCTTCGGCGAAGAGTGGGAACAGTACAAAAGCGGCGGTTATGTCGCGGAAGCCATTGAATAATCATCACGGGTGACACCATGCTGGATAAACTGAAACAGATCAAAGAACGCTACGATACCATGATGGCGGCCTTGTCCGATCCTGCGGCCTTTCAGGACCAGGATAAGTTCAAGACCCTGTCCCGGGAACGGAAACATCTGGAACCCATCGTGCAGGCCTATGAAAAATACGCCCGGCTGATCGCGCACATTGCCGACGATGAAACCGTCCTGCGCGGGAACGACGACGAGCTGAAAGAGCTGGTCAAGGAAGAGCTGGACGCCCTGCGGGCGGAGCGGGAGGAGATGGAAGAGGATATCAAATTCCTGCTGATCCCCCCGGATCCCAACGACGACAAGAACACCATTGTGGAAATACGCGCCGGTACCGGCGGGGACGAAGCGGCGCTTTTCGCCGCCGATCTCTACCGCATGTACACGCGCTATGCCGAGCGGCAGAACTGGAAAATGGAAGACCTCAGCGCCAGCTTTATGGGCGGCGGCGGGGTCAAGGAGATCACCTTTCAGATCCGGGGCGAAAGCGCCTACGGACAGCTGAAGTACGAATCCGGCGTCCACCGGGTCCAGCGGGTGCCCGCGACGGAAAGCTCCGGCCGCATTCACACCTCCGCCGCCACCGTCGCCGTGCTTCCCGAAGCCGAAAAAGTGGACGTGGAACTCAATGAATCCGACCTGCGCATCGACACCTACCGCGCCAGCGGGGCGGGCGGACAGCATGTGAACAAGACCGATTCCGCCATCCGGGTCACCCACATCCCCAGCGGACTGGTGGTGGCCTGCCAGGACGAACGTTCCCAGCACAAAAATAAAGAAAAAGCCTTAAAAATATTATACAGCCGCCTGCTGCAGCACACCATTGACGAACAGAACGCGGCCGTCGCCGCCGTGCGGCGCTCCCAGGTCTCCACCGGGGACCGTTCCGCCAAGATCCGGACCTACAACTTTCCGCAGATGCGGGTGACCGACCACCGGATCAATTACACCAGCCACCAGCTTCAGGCGATCATGGACGGGGATCTCTACGACATGATCGAACAGCTGAAACTGGCGGACAATGTCGAAAAACTAAAAAATATCTGATCATGAGCACAGCCGCAACATGGACCGTGATGAGCATTCTGAACTGGTCCGCGAACTACCTGAAGGAAAAGGGCGTTGACGATGCCAGGACCGTTGTGGAATGGCTTCTCTGCGATACCCTCTCCTGCAGCCGGATGGACCTTTACCTGAAATTCGACCGGCCCCTGAACGACCGGGAACTGGGCGTCTTTAAACCGATGCTCCTGAAATGCGCCGCGAAACAGCCGGTTCAGCAGGTGGTCGGCTCCTGCGAATTTTACGGACTGAAGCTGGCGCTTGACGACACGGTGCTGATCCCGCGTCCCGAGACCGAGCGGCTGGTGGAAGAGGCGATCCGCCTTGCCGGGGACGTGCGCAAAGCCCGGCAGACGGCTGCGCCGCAGACCGCGCCTGCCGCCGAAACGGACGCGGATGCCGAAATACCGGCCTTCGTCCCGCCCGCGGAGATCCGCATCCTGGATATCGGCTCCGGCTCGGGCTGCATCGCCGTCGCTCTGGCCATGCACATACCCGAAGCGCGCGTGGTTGCGCTCGAACGTTCGGGGGACGCCCTGAAGGTCCTGGAACGGAACATCCATTTTTACAATCTTGAAAAACGCGTGGAGATCGTACACTGCGATATCCGGGAATACCGGCCCGCGGAACCCTTCGACATGATCGTCAGCAATCCGCCCTATATCGCCGGCCGCGAGATGGCGTCCCTGGAGACGAACGTTTCCTATTACGAACCCCGGATGGCGCTTTCCGACGAGGGTGACGGACTGTCCTTCTACCGGCTCTTCGCGGAAAAATTCCCGGAATGGCTGAAGGAAGAAGGCAGCGCGCTGCTCGAATTCGGCGGTCCTGCACAGACACCCGCCCTGACAGAGATCTTCAGCGCCTACGAGCGCCGGATCGTCCGGGATTATCAGCAGGATGACCGCGTGCTGGTGCTCCGCAACAAACAAGCCGCAGCGAAGGAGACCTGATGCAGGAACTCGTCAATCCCTTTGGCCATGACTACTGGATGAAGCTCGCCTACCGCGAAGCGGAAAAGGCGCTGGAAGAACAGGAAGTGCCCGTCGGCGCGGTGATCGTGAAGGACAACGTCCTCATCGCGCGCGGACACAATCAGGTGGAAGGTCTTCAGGATCCGACCGCGCACGCGGAAATGATCGCCATCACCGCCGCCTGCGGAACTCTCGGCGAAAAGCGCCTTGAAGGCTGCACCCTCTACGTGACCCTGGAGCCCTGCCCCATGTGCGCGGGCGCCATGATCCAGTCCAGGCTCGATACCTGCGTCTACGCCGCCGCAGACCCCAAAGCGGGCGCCTGCGACTCCCTGTACCACCTCTGCGAAGATCCGCGCCTGAACCATCGCGTCAAGATCGTCAGCGGGGTGCAGGAGGAACCCTGTGCCGGGATCCTGCAGCATTTTTTTAAAGAGAAAAGAATGTAAAAGTCGATATGTCGATGATTCGATCAGTCGATAGGTTGATAAGTTGAT
>CALMFL010000336.1 GCA_937862595.1 uncultured Fidelibacterota bacterium | reverse complement strand
ACCGTGCCATCCTCGCCATACGGTACGTGCAGGACGGGGAAGATGACGTCGAGTTCCGTCACCCGCGTCGCTTTGACCGCCCGTTCCGTGTCTTCGAGCGGTATCAGCCCGCGCCGCGAAGGGTCGCCCAGCAGGGCGGCGGGCCGACTTGCGCTGGCCTCGCCCGCCTGCAGCGCTTTCACGACCGGTCCTTCGCCCCATTTAAAGGTTTGAAGGGACACGTTTTCCTTCAGGTCAAATTCATGTTCCAGATAGTTCTCGATCCAGGCGGCGGATCTTCCGCAGGCATACACGCCCCCGACAACCGCGCCCATGGAGGTCCCCACGATCAGCGACGGTGTCAGGCCCATGCGTTCCAGTTCCTTCAGAACCCCGACATGGGCGATGCCGTTACCACCACCACCAGAGAGAACGAGTGCCCATTTCATAGACATTCCCCGTTAGTTTCATGATCCCGGACAGAACATCCCCCTGTTTTGCGGAGCGCGGATCGGCGATCAGGTAGAGGTGAAGGCGGTTATCCATAAAATCCGTCGCCGCAAGATAGCGGCCGTCGGGCGAAATGTCCAGGCCCGTCGGCTGATTTCCCTGCTGCCAGGATGTCAGCGTCGTAAAGGGCTCCGTTTCAATGACGACCACTTCGCCGTCCCGCGGACTGCGGAGGGTGTAGCCCTTGGGATTGTTGGGTCCGCGGCAGCTGACGAAGAGGTATTTCCCGTCCGGTGTCAGGCGGATCGTATTCGGATGACTGTCAACTTCCTCTTTTCCGACCGTTTCCCGCCGGATCCAGTCGTATTTATAAACAAGCGCAAAGCGCATATCGTCATAATAGAGCATTTTTGCGAGCGGATCGAAGCGCACATCCCGCATCGCGGAACGGTATTCGAGCATGGTCTCAACCAATTTCCCCGTCCGCACATCGAATATTTCGATACCGCAATCGGTGCTGTTCTCGCCGCCGTAGAGCGTGACCGCCAGCGTATCGTTCCCGATCCAGGCGACCCCGCGCGGGATCTGGCTGACCCGCAGGTTGCGCAGCAGGCGATGATTCTCCACGTCGAACACCGAGATCCGTTTTGAGATCCAGTGGGACATGGCGACCTGCCGGCCGTTCGGTGAGAATTCCAGGGATTTAGTCCAGTCCCCGCCCGTCGGGCGGCCCCGTTCGAGCGAATCGCGTTCGGGGTGGTAGATAAAATATTCGGAGGTCGTCATCCGGGTGAACCAGAAGCTCCCGTCGCTGTAATTGAAAACGCCTTCGGAAAAGCCCCAGTTTTCCGTGGGATCGTCGGCCCGCGAATAGACGGTCTTCACCTTTTCGAAGGGGTCGGTCGAGTAGATCTGGACCGCAACCCCCCGCAGCCCCAGCAGGGTGACGTAAATATACTTCCCGTCGGGTGAAAAGGTGGCGCTTTTGGGCGAACTGCCGGTCTTCTGCACTTTTCGGAAATAGGGGAATTCCTGGTTGTAGTCCCACCCCTCCGCGATCAGGGAATCCTTGATCTGATCCACTAGGAAAACATCATGGTACATCAGCTCCGCGGCGGAGAGGGAGAGTGCGAACAGGGTCGCGGCCATCATGACGGGCCATTTTTTCAGCATAAGCATCCTCAATTATTTGTCCGGTGTAAAATAGCTGATTTTTTATCCTTTTTAAACCCTTTTCTGACAATTCCGCATTTGCCCCGCCGCAACCGCGGATATTTCCGCACATTCGCGGAGGGTTAAGCATGATCCCGGGCTTTGGCGCCCTGCTTTTTTTGTACAATATTATTACATCAGGATGTTTTTTTTATTATATTAAACCGCACTAAAAGAGAGGACTTTTCACATGAACACCCCGTCTATCCTACATAAAACACGCAATGAATACCAGCCCAAACTCCCCCGGGCCCTGAAGAACGGCCCCTTGGTACGGATCAGGGAAAACGCCGATGCCGGCGCGGTTCAGGACCCCAAAGATATCGGCTTGCTGTTCCCCAACACCTGGGGTTTGCCCCCGGTCACCTTCGTCCCCGGCGACATGCCCGGCTACGCCCCGCTGAACGTCGGCGTGATCCTGTCGGGCGGACAGGCGCCCGGCGGGCACAATGTGATCGCGGGCATTTACGACGGACTGAAGGCCTGTCATCCGGACTCGAAATTGTTCGGATTCCTGGGCGGCCCTTCGGGCCTGACGGACAATCATTACCGTGAGCTGGACGCCGCGTTCATTGCGCCTTTCCGGAATACCGGCGGATTTGACATGATCGGTTCGGGACGCACCAAACTGGAGAAGACCGAGCAGTATGAAGCGGCGCTTGCACATTGCAAAGCACTGGACATCCGCGCGCTGGTCGTTATCGGCGGCGACGATTCGAATACCAATGCCGCGGTCCTGGCCGAATATTTTAAAGAGCACAAGGCCGGCATCACGGTTGTCGGCGTTCCCAAGACGATCGACGGGGACCTGAAAAACGACCTGATCGAAATTTCCTTCGGTTTCGACACCGCCACCAAAGTGTACAGCGAACTGATCGGCAACATCGAACGCGACGCGAATTCGGCAAAAAAATACTGGCACATCATCAAGCTGATGGGGCGTTCCGCGTCTCACATCGCCCTGGAATGCGCACTTCGCACCCAGCCCAACCATACGATCATATCGGAAGAGGTTGCCGCCAAAGAACAGACCCTTCACGAGATCGTGGAAGATCTTGCCTCGGTGGTGGCAAAACGCGCCGCGAACGGCGAGCACTTCGGCGTCGTGATCATCCCGGAGGGACTGATCGAGTTCATCCCCGAGATGAAGGCGCTCATTTCAGAGCTGAACGACCTTATGGCTAAACACGAAGCCGAGATCAACGGCATTCCGGAAATGGGAGCCAAGCGCGACTATATCGGCGGGAAACTCGCCCCCCGCACTTCGGAATTGTACCGTTCACTTCCCCGGCAGATCGCGGAGCAGCTGATCATGGAACGCGACCCGCACGGGAACGTTCAGGTTTCGCTGATCGAGACCGACAAGCTTCTGGTCTACATGGTCGAAGACGTGCTGAACGGCATGAAAGCCAGGGGAACCTATAAAGGGAAGTTCAAGACCCATACCCATTTCTTCGGATATGAGGGACGCTGTTCCTTCCCCTCCAATTTTGACGCCGACTACACCTATACGCTGGGTTATACCGCTTCCCTGCTTTGCATGAACGGATGCTCGGGCTATATGTCCTCGGTGCGGAACCTTTGCGGCGCGGCGGAGAACTGGATCCCGGGCGGCGTGCCGATGACCCGGATGATGCATCTGGAACGCCGTCACGGCGCCGACAAACCTGTGATCAAAAAGGCGCTGGTGGATCTTGACGGGCAACCCTTTAAAACATTTGCGGCAAAACGGGGAACCTGGGCGAATGAAACCCATTATATCTACCCGGGACCGATCCAATACTACGGTCCGGAGGCTTTGAGCGAAATGAAAACAAAAACCCTGGAATTAGAACACCAATAAAGGAGTTTATATGATCACCAAACCTGTCCTTAAGCCGGGTGTCATCACCGGTAACTTGTTACTGGATGTTTTCGCCTACGCGAAAGAACATAAATTCGCGTTCCCGGCCGTCAATGTCATCGGCTCAAGTTCCGTCAACGCAGCGCTCCAGGCTGCAAAGGAAGCAAAATCCGCCGTCATGATCCAGTTTTCCAATGGCGGGGCCGTTTTTAATGCCGGAAAATTCCTTGACAACACGAACCAGAAAGCGGCGATCGCCGGCGCCGTTGCCGGCGCCCTGCATGTCCGCGAAATGTCAAAGCATTACGGCGTTCCGGTCATTCTTCACACCGACCACTGTGCGAAAAAGCTCCTGCCCTGGATCGACGGACTGCTGGATGCCGGCGAAGCCTATTACAAGGAACACGGCGAACCGCTGTTCAGTTCTCACATGCTGGACCTTTCCGAGGAGCCGCTGGAAGAGAACATTGCGATCAGCAAAACCTACCTCGAACGCATGTCCCGGATCGGCATGCTGCTTGAGATCGAGCTGGGCGTCACCGGCGGCGAGGAAGACGGTGTGGATAACACCAGTGTCGATAACGCCGAACTCTATACCCAGCCGGAAGAGGTCAACTACGCCTATGAACAACTGATGAAGGTCAGCCCCATGTTCACCATTGCGGCTGCTTTCGGCAACGTCCACGGCGTGTACAAACCCGGCAATGTGGTCCTGACCCCCAAGATCCTTGCGAATTCGCAAAAGTTCATTTCCGAAAAGCACGGCCTGGATGAAAAACCGGTCAATTTCGTTTTCCACGGCGGTTCCGGTTCGGCCCCCGAAGAGATCGCAGAGGCGATCTCCTACGGCGTGATCAAAATGAACATCGATACCGACACTCAGTGGGCTTATACAAAACCGGTAAAAGATTATATGGATAAGTACGACGCCTACCTTCAGGGACAGATCGGAAATCCCGACGGCCCGGACAAGCCCAATAAAAAGATCTATGATCCCCGCGGATGGATGGCCGCGGCCGAAAAGGGCTTCACGCTGCGCCTGATCGAAGCGTTCAGCAACCTGAACAGCCTGAATCAGTTTGATTATCTGTATTAAGATCACGAAACATCGGCAGACCGGACCGCCGGTCCGGTCTGCCTTGTCTCAATTATAATTCTTGACATATCGCCCGCTTTTACGTAAAATCACTCAAGACATAACTAATAAGCAACGTCTGCGATCTCTTTAGGAAATGATATGAAAGAAATGTCATTATTCATTAAAATTATTGTAAATCTATTGGCTTTTGCCATTGTGGGGACTTTATTCAAGGGCATCCATATCGACAACCTGTTCACCCTGATCGCCGTTTCCGTGCTTTTCGGCATCCTGAATGCCTTCGTTAAGCCTTTTCTGACGATCATCACGATCCCGATCACGGCGCTGACCTTCGGCATCTTCTACCTCTTCATCAACGGCTTTATGGTCTGGCTGACCTCCTTTCTAATTTCCGGCTTTACGATCCGTGATTTTGC
>CALMFL010000335.1 GCA_937862595.1 uncultured Fidelibacterota bacterium | reverse complement strand
TCCTTCTTCGTTTTTCGGACTTTCCCCCGCTCTTCCGATCTTCTTCGTCCTCCTGTTTTCCATTTCTCCTTCTCTCCTTTTCTCCTCCTCCTCTTCCCCTTTCTCCCGCGACTCCTTATCCTACAAGATCGGCCAGATGGTCATGGTGGGTTTTTCGCCCTATTCGAGCTTTAAGGACACCGTGTATTACGATATCGAGCACCGCAATCTCGGCGGCGTGATCCTGATGGCCTACAACCTGCAGAACCCCGCTCAGATCACCGCCCTGACCGCGGATTTGCAGCTTTCCGCCACGACCCCGCTTTTCATCGCGACCGATCAGGAAGGCGGCGTGGTCGCACGGCTGGACGAGAACAACGGCTTTACGGAAACCCCGACGGCCTATCATCTCGGAACGACTCTCGACAGCGAAAACTCCACCCGCGCCGCGGCGGCGACCATGGCGCAGTGGCTGGTCCAGAGCGGCATCAACACCAATCTTGCGCCCGTGGCGGACGTGAACGTCAACCCTGTCAGTCCCGCTATCGGCCGCCTCAACCGCAGTTTTTCGGCGGATCCCTATAAGGTCTTTGACCATGCCTTCTGGTTTGCTTCCGAATTCCATGACCGCAATATTACGACCGCATTAAAGCATTTTCCCGGGCACGGCAGTGCGCTCGGGGACTCCCACGACGGTTTTACGGACGTTACGGCCACCTGGTCCGATGCCGAGTTAACGCCTTACCGCGAATTCATCCTGGAGGAATACACCGGCATGATCATGACCGGCCATCTCTACAACGCACAGCTGGACTCCGTCTACCCGGCCTCTCTGTCCGAAAGCACGGTCACCGGCCTGCTGCGCGACAGCCTGGGCTTTGAGGGCGTAGTCATCACGGACGGCATGGGCATGGGCGCGATCACGAATAATTACGGCTTTGAAGAGGCGGTCGTTCTGGCGATCAATGCGGGCACGGATATTCTGCTTTATACCACCGATGAACATGACGGCGTCTCGCTGACCGGGGAGATCATCCGCATCGTCCTGAAAAACATCGATTCCGGCGTGATCGCCGAGGAACGCATTCACGAATCCTATGACCGGATCATGACCCTGAAGGCGGGGATCGGAACGTCCGTTGCCCTGACGGACGCCGGGCTTCCGGATACCGACCGCCTGCACGCCTTCCCGAATCCTTTCAACGGCGCCACCATGATCCGCTTCCACATAGATCACGAGATCACGGAGATCGCGCACCTGCGCATTTACACCACCCTGGGGCAGTTGATCGCCGAGCGTTCCCTTGCCGTGAACGGACGCGGCGATTATGAGATCCTCTGGAACGCCGCGGCTCCGG
>CALMFL010000334.1 GCA_937862595.1 uncultured Fidelibacterota bacterium | reverse complement strand
AAATATCCGACTTCACGACCGTATTGCAAATGATGTTGGGTTTCAAACGCGGATCCGCGTGAAACGACATAGAAATGACGCTTGTCCTTAGATCCACTCCTTCCGAAGCCTTCGGCGATATTTGCTGAAACACTGTTTGATGACCTTCGTATTTGTGATGTTAGTCCGTAATCCTCTGACCTTGGCAATCCGGAAGTCAGCGTAAATACTTCCTTCGATAATTCAAACGCCGTTTGCCAAACCGGCATATCTGTGTAACTCTTAAACATACGTCCCCCGACATATTTACTTAGTTATAGTTGAGGTTGAGGTTGAGGTTGAGGTTGAGGTTGAGAGACAAAGGATGAGCGGTGTGGTTAATTTCGTAATCTTGTGGGTTTTCACAAGCTGATCCCTTAAACCTTAATTCTCAGCCTTAACCTTAACCTTATTCCTGCTCCGCCAGCCATATGATGCCTTTCATGATTTTTCTCTATTATTACGAAAAAACTCCAGTTCCTTTTGGAGTTCGTTGTATTCCCGTTTTTTACGGTTTATAAATTTCTCGGTCAGAATAATTTTTTCTTTTATGCCCTCTTGTGTCAATAAGTACCTATAGTTTTTTTTATTTTTTGCAGTGGCAAAGTTGTCGATTTTAATCAAACCTTTTTCAATCAGAGCATTTAGTACATAATTGATTTTTCCCACGCTATAGCCTAATTCATCGGCTAAGGTGCGTTGACTTTCGATGTTTTCCGCTTTGCGGAGAATTGTGAGTTCTAATTCTTCGTTATTATTCATTGCAGATATAACAGATTAATGCATTGCTCGGCTTCGCCTCAAACAATCCCATTAGATTTAAAAAATAAATGATGTTTCCGAAGTATTTTTGTATTGTTCATATTTTGAACGTCTGTAATATAGGTGGTTTTTTTTTAAATACGAATTTTAATTTTAACAATAATCAAAATTTATTTTTTATACATCTTATTGTAATATTCCAGGTATTTATGATCGATCACGTTATTCAACCAATTTTCATTTTCCAAATACCAGTCAACGGTTTTCTCAAAGCCTTCCTTGAAGGCGGCGGCGGGTTCCCAGCCGAGTTCGGCTTTGATCTTTGAGGCATCGATCGCGTAGCGCAGGTCGTGGCCCGCGCGGTCACGGACATAGGTGATCAGGCTTGCCGATTCGCCCGGTCGGCGGCCGAGCTTTTCATCCATCAGACTGCAGAGCAGCTGCACCAGATCAATATTCTTCCATTCGTTGTTGCCGCCGATATTGTAGGTCTCCCCCGTTCTTCCCCGGTGGAAAACCAAATCAATGGCCTTTGCATGATCTTCGACGTAAAGCCAGTCGCGGATATTCTCTCCCTTTCCGTAGACGGGCAGCGGTTTACGGGTCTTTATGTTGTTGATCATCAGGGGGATCAGCTTCTCGGGGAACTGGTTCGGGCCGTAGTTGTTCGAACAATTCGTGATGACGGCGGGAAATCCGTAGGTGTTGTAATAGGCGCGGACAAAGTGGTCCGAGGCGGCCTTGGCGGCGGAATACGGGGACCTTGGATCGTAAGGCGTGGTTTCGGTAAATGCGCCGATTTCACCCAATGCGCCGTAGACCTCATCGGTCGAGATATGATAAAACAGCTTGTCTTCCAAACGGCTGCCCCATCTTGCTTTGGCGACGTTCATCAGTGTCACGGTTCCGACCACATTGGTCCGGACAAAGGCACCGGGGTCGGTGATGGAACGGTCCACATGCGATTCGGCGGCAAGGTGGATCACGCCGTCAATATCATACTCGTCAAACAAGGCTTCAAGAAGGTCCGGGTCGCAGATATCCCCTTTCACAAAGCGGTAATTCGGGCGATCCTCAATATCCCTGAGGTTCTCAAGATTTCCGGCGTAGGTCAGCTTGTCCAGATTGACGATCGTGTCGTTCGGGTACTTCGTGACGAACAATCTGACCACATGCGAACCGATAAACCCTGCTCCTCCGGTAATTAAAATATTATTCTTTAAATT
>CALMFL010000333.1 GCA_937862595.1 uncultured Fidelibacterota bacterium | reverse complement strand
CGCATGTTCTCTTTGAATTCGCGCAACAGATCGACCCGGTAGTCCCGGCTCATGCGGTCGATATCCAGGGGATGCGGGTGTTTTTCGGCGAGATACTCAAAGACGGCCTTCATGTCCTTGCCCTTGAAAAATAGCCAGTCTTCCGCATCCACGGCGATGCCGTACTTGTTGAATTGAATGTTCATGGCTTTTTCGTAGAGCGGCTCGCTGTCCACCACCACCCCGTCAAAATCCAGTAAAAGTCCGTATTTCATGTCCATAGAATCCGTTTCCCGCATTAACAGGGAGAATATAAATACAATCCGGCAAAAGGCAAAAGCATAAAGGCAAAAGAAGGGGCGTGTCCGGCGGGACTTCGGGAGCGGTAAAAAAAGAGGGATCGTTGATTAAATAAAGAATTTCAGCCGGGAATTCTTCAGGGTTTGCACGAGGTCTTAGTCTTTGTTTTTTTTCTCTTTATAGAGCAGCGACAAGGGAAGGATCACGACATAGCCGATCGTCAGGATGATCGGGGAAATGTAAAGCGAGAGCACATCGTAGGTCTTGCCCAGCGCCATCAGCACATACCCGACAATGATCACGCCCAGGCTGAGCAGGAAAAGCTGAAAGTTGATCTTCGTCAGTCCGAGTGTCTCAAAGAATTGATTCGTATTCATATCGTGTCCTCAAAGTTTAGCAAATTTACATCATCCGCCCCGCGGATGCAAGCCTTTAGCGCGCCATGATCAGATCGATCAGCCGGTCGACAATGCCTTCCAACGGAAAGACGCCCGTCTTGTTCCCGTTCTCGAAAAGCATGACCTTGCCCTCCCCCGCTCCGGCAATGCCCAGGTCGGCCTCGCGGGCTTCTCCGGGTCCGTTGACCACGCAGCCCATGACCGCCACGGTAAGGTCTTTGCCGATATTTTCCGTGCGGGCTTCCAGCGCCTCCGCGACGGCGCCGACGTCATAGGATGTCCGGCCGCAGGTCGGACAGCTGACCACGCGCACGCCGTCCCGGCGCAGTCCCAGCGCCTGCAGGATCTGTTTTGCCGCCCGGATCTCTCTGACCGGATCGGCGGACAGAGATACGCGCAGGGTATCGCCGATGCCTTCGGCAAGCAGGGTCCCAATGCCGACGGCAGAACGGATGGCGCCGCTGTGTTCGGTGCCCGCCTCGGTCACGCCGAGATGCTGGGGGTAATCGTAGCGTTCTGCGAACAGACGGTTCGCGGCGATCATGACGGGGACATCGGAGGCTTTGATGGAAACGATGATATCCCTAAACCCTTCCTCCTCGCAGAGGGCGATATGCCGTGCGGCGCTTTCCAGCAGGGCTTCGGGAACGGGATGGCCGTATTTTTCGAGCAGGTCTTTTTCCAGCGAGCCGCCGTTCACGCCGATGCGGATGGGCACGCCCTTCGCGGCGCAGGCATCCAGCACGGCCTTGATCTTGTCGCGCGAGCCGATGTTGCCGGGATTGATGCGGATCTTGTCCGCGCCCGCATCCAGGGCGGCCAGCGCCAGCTTATGGTCGAAATGGATATCCGCGACCAGCGGAATGCTTATCTTTTTTTTGATCTCCGCGAAGGTTTTGACGGCGGCGGTGTTCGGGACCGCCATGCGGACGATCTCGCAGCCCGCGACCGTCAGCGCGGTGATCTGGTCCAGCGAGCGCTTCACATCCTCCGTGGAGGTATTGATCATGCTCTGGATGGAAACGGGTGCGTCGCCGCCGATGAAGGCGTTCCCGACGCGGATCTTTTTCGTGATTTTGCGTGTGATCATGGTATCCCGGTTATTTTCCATCAAAATTATGATAATGTCCAACAGGAAGCAATGTTTTTTACGGACCGTCTCCCTCAGACCGACCTCCGGTAAAAATCGCCCGGGCGGACCGTCACATAGCCCTTGATCTCGAGGTTCAGCAGGGCGCACATGATCCCCCCGCGGCTCAGCGGGCAGATCTGAAAGATCCGGTCGATGTGCACGCCCTCCTTGTTCAGGCAGTCCAGAACGGCTTTTTCCTCTTCCGCGAGCGGTGTTTTGCCCGCCGCTTCCGCAAAAAGGTCCTTTTGTCCGGAGAGGCGTTCTTTCAGGAAGGGGTATTCGTTCAGAATATCTTCGGGATGTTCGGTGATCTTGGCCCCCAGGCGGATCAGGCGATGGCAGCCGGTATGTTTCCCGCGGATGCAGTCCCCGGGCACGGCGAAGACGTCGCGGTTCTGTTCGTTGGCGTTCAGGGCGGTGACCAGCGCGCCGCTCCGGGTGCCGGCCTGAGTGACGACCACGCCACGGCTCAGTCCGCTGATTATGCGGTTGCGCCGGATGAAATTTGCCGGAAGCAGGGCCTGGCCGATCAGGATCTCGCTGCAGGCCATTCCTTTTTCAATGATCTCGTGGTACATTTTCCGGTTCTCGGCCGGATAGACGCGGTCCAGGGAGGTCCCGAGCACGGCAATGGTCCGGGTCCCGGCCTTCAGGGCGGATGCGTGGGCGATGCTGTCGATGCCCCTGGCCATGCCGCTGACGATACAGACGCCCTGTGCGGCGATGCCGTCGGCGATATGTTCGGTCATGCGGCGGCCGTAGTCGTCCGGATAGCGCGTAC
>CALMFL010000332.1 GCA_937862595.1 uncultured Fidelibacterota bacterium | reverse complement strand
GAGCGTGTCCTTTTTCCAGTCGGGGGTGTTTCGGGGCTCGTCATTGTGCTCGTAATAGCGCAGCATCCCGGGATCGAAACCGATCCCCAGGAAACGGGTTATAAGGTTTAAGGTCTCCTGCGTGCGTTCGACGAGGTCTTCGTAGCGCAGGGCCAGATACCTACCGGGCATCTTTGCTTCCAAATGCTTTTCTATCCTGAGATTGTTTTCACGCCATTCCCGTGCGATCTCTTCCATATTTTCCGGCAGATCGGGCTTGTACGCGGAAGAAGTAGTAAGCGTCCGGATCGCCCGGTAGGAGCAGGCAACGTCCCGGCCGTCCCGGATCAGAAAAAGATAGCGCGCATCCGGCCAAACGGCATCGAGGGTATCAAGATGATGAATGTAGTAATTGTTCTTGTCCGCGATCACGCCGGCGGTCTTCTGCAGGTTCCTGGCGCGCAGCAGATAGACCAGGGAACAGAGGTCGCCGTAGTTTTGCGGTTTTTCTTTCAGGATCAGGGCGATCAGATCCCGGGCGTCCAGCTCCCAGCTTTCGATCTTTTTGCTCGACAGGATATCCGCCGCGATGGCTTCGACCCTGGCCGGGTTGAGGGAATCTTCCGCCGACCACTCGCGGTATTTAGCATACCACCACTGCATGAATCCGCTTTCGGGCGCGGCCAGGATACCGGAGTGCGCGTTCAGCATGATCCGCAGGAGCGAGGTCCCGGAACGGGGATTGCCTAAAATGAACACTCTCTTCAGCTTCATGCGCCGATCCCTGTCCATTCCGGGGGGATCTTATACCCTTTTTCAAAAAATTTCTGATAGTTTTTGGCGGCATACCAGGTTCGGGGAAAGATGACCCGTTTCGCCTCGTGAGGGTTCAGCCATGCCGCCCACCAGCTGAAGGTGCTGTTGGCAATAATGTTGTGTTTGCAGCGGCTCATCAGCATGAGTTCAAGGTAATCGCCCTCCGGACCGAAATTCATGAATTCGCAGGGGTCCGTGAGCGGCAGATTTTCCTGCGCCCAGGCGGGATCGTCCGAAAACACATAGAAATGAGGCTCCGGAACTTCTTCCCTGAGCCTGTCGATCGCCTGCCGGTAGTAGGTCGGCGGAAGCACGCCGAAAAGGGCGAGGTCTTCCGGCCGCTTTGCATAGCCCCGGCGGACATGGATCGAAACGGCATTGCTTTTCTCGATCGCTTCGCATGCAAGGCGGTAATCGGGCGTCTCAAGGTCCCTTTTGAGGCTTATTTCGTTCAGCAGGACGCCGCGGATATCGTTAAAATATCCGAACTTGCTCCAGTACCCGTCCAGATAGGTGTCGTCGGCAGGGGAAAGGATCCGTTTGTCGAAACTGAACTGTTTTTCGTTCCAATAGCTTTTCCGGTAAGGCCAGCGTTCGTCCAGTTTCCGGTAAAGGTAGCGCAGTCCCTGCGAAACGATACCCTTCCCCCGGTACGGGGGCAGGGAGCGGTAGTTCTTCAGGTTCACCGTGCGGGATATCACGGCGTCGATCTCTTCTTCCGAAGCGATCTCAAAAACCGTATTGAAGACGTCCAGACGGAATTTGTGCGGAAAGATATAGTCCCGGTAGGAGCGGATGTCCAGTTTCACCTCGCAGCCGCAGGTCATGCCGATCTTTCTTGCCAGGGCGTACTGATACAACTGATTCCCGATGCCGCCCTTGACGTTGACAATGATCACAGGGATCTCCCCGCCGTTTCGAGTGTTCCGGCCAGATACTCCAGTTCCTTTGCGATGAGCTTCGAATGGTTGCCCGTAAAAAGGCCGTTTTCATGGACATATCCGGCATGGCTGAGCTTTCCCGATATCTCGTGGTCCATAAAGGCGATCACGGGATTCCGCGTAAAGTCCCCCGCGACGATAGGCCGCGTTTCGATCCCGGCCTTCCTCAGCAGGTTCACGACCTGAGGACGTTTGTTTTCCAGCCTATTCTTAAGGACCAAAGCAAAGCCGAACCAGGAGCTCTCCCCCGTCTCTTGCTGGATCGCGACATCGGGATGCCCTCCCAGAAGGCTCCTGAAGATCTCCGCATTTTTTCTGCGGGTTTCCGTGATCCTGCCGATCTTTTTGATCTGTTCGATCCCGATCGCGGCTTCCATCTCCAGCGGCCGGAAATTGTAGCCCGGCAAAATAAAATTGAAGGACTCGTAAAACGCGTCATCCGATTTGCGGTACAGGGGGCTGTTCTCCGGCAGGTCCCGCGTCCAGCCGTGCGCCCGCAGGGACAGCATGTAGTGGTACAGCGTTTCGTCGTCCGTGAGCGCCGCGCCGCCTTCCATGGTGCAGATATGGTGGGAATAAAAGGTCGAAAAGGTGCCGATGATCCCGAAAGTGCCGCAGGACCTTTCCCGGTAGCGGGCGCCGAGGGCTTCACAGTTGTCTTCGATCAGCAGAAGATCGTGCTTCCGGCACAGGGTTTCCAGCGCATCGTAATCATTCGGATTGCCGAGCAGGTTCACCGCAAAAATTGCCTTCGTTTGGGGGCCGACGGCCGCTTCGATGAGCCGGACGTCGATATTCAGGGTGTCCCGGTCAATGTCAACGAACTTAAGTTTCAGGCCGTACTGGTGAAGCGGATAGTAGGTCGTGCTCCAGGATACCGCCGGGACGATGACCTCGTCCCCCCGCTGAAGTTTCCCCGAGCAGACCAGGGCGGCGACGGCCAAAAGGTTCGCCGAAGATCCCGAATTGACCATCACGGCGTATTTTGAACCGAAAAAGCGGGCGAACTCCCGCTCGAATTCTTTTGTTCTTTCGCCCATCGTATAGCGGCCGGACTTCACCACGCGCCGGATGGCGCGGCGTTCTTCCCGGCCCCAGGTGCTGTCGCTGAGTGAATAGTTCATGACGTCCTCTCCCCTAAGTGCCCGGCATACCAGGCATAGGTCCTTTTTAATCCTTCGTATAATGACGTCTTCTGATGCCAGCCGAGGGCGTTGATCTTCGACGAGTCCATCAGTTTCCGGGGCATTCCGTCCGGCTGACCGGCATCCCAGCTAAAGTTCCCGTCATACCCGACGATCGTCCCGATCATACCGGCCAGCTCGCGGATGCTGACATCCGATCCGCTGCCGATATTCAGGTACGGGATCTCGTGCCGGTCCTCCATCAGGAAGATCAGCCCGTCCGCGAGGTCTTCGGTGAACATAAATTCCCGCCGGGCCGTGCCGGTCCCCCACATGGGCACGTCTTTCAAATGCTGTGTTTTTGCATGGTGGATCTTCTTGATCAGAGCCGAGATCACGTGAGAGTTGTCGTCGGAAAAATTGTCCCGGGGACCGTAGAGGTTCGGCGGAATGGCCGCCAGAAAATTGCATCCGTACTGGGCCCGGTAATACTGGCAGAGCTTCAGTCCCGCGATCTTGCCGAGGGCATAGCCTTCGTTGGTGGGTTCAAGCGGGCCCGTTAAAAGATATTCCTCTTTCATGGGCTGGGGGGATTCCCGGGGATAGATGCAGGAACTGCCGAGAAAGATCAGTTTTTTGACCCCGTGGATCCGGGAAGCTTCCATGACGTTCGCGGCGATCATGAGGTTGTCGTAGAGGTATTCGCCGGGGAACCTGATATTGGCCTTTATCCCGCCCACCTTGCCGGCGATCAGGAACACATAGTGCGGTTTTTCCGCTTCCATATGCTCCCGGACCTTTTTCTGGTCCCGCAGGTCCAGTTCCTGAAAGGGACGCGTCACAATATGTTCATAGCCCCGTTCGCGCAGCAGGTCCAGAAGCGCGGAACCGACCATGCCTTCATGGCCGGCGAGATATATTTTTGCATCTTTCAGCATACGCTTTCCTTCCCGATCGCCTGCAGGTCCGATTCGGCCATGAGCTTCACCAGTTCGCCGAAGCGAATCTTCGGTTCCCAGCCCAGGACGGCCTTCGCTTTGGAATAATCCCCGATCAGCAGATCGACCTCGGTGGGCCGGTAGTATTTCGGATCGATCTCCACGCGGCAGCGTCCGGTCGCGGCATCGTAGCCTTTTTCCTTCTCCCCCTTCCCTTCCCAGCGGATCGCGATGCCCGCATGCCGGAAAGCAAGTTCCGCGAATTCGCGGACCGTGTGGGTTTCACGGGTCGCAATGACAAAATCATCCGGAACCTCCTGCTGCATCATCCGCCACATGGCCTCCACGAATTCGGGCGCGTATCCCCAGTCCCGTTTCGCATCCAGATTCCCCAGGTAGAGACGTTCCTGCAGGCCGTGCCTGATCCGCGCCGCCGCCAGGGTGATCTTGCGGGTCACAAAGGTCTCGCCGCGCCGGGGCGATTCATGATTAAAGAGAATGCCGTTGCAGGCAAAAAGTCCGTAAGCCT
>CALMFL010000331.1 GCA_937862595.1 uncultured Fidelibacterota bacterium | reverse complement strand
CAACGACCTCTACTGGCCCCAGGACGCCTATTCGGTCGGGAATCCCGATCTGAGGCCGGAATACGGGTTCAACTATGATATCGGATTGAGCATAAACAATAAGGGATTCATCTTTGCAGCGAATTTCTTCAGCAACGATGTCGACGATCTGATCCTCTGGCAGCAGGATGCGGAATTGAACAACCTCTGGACGCCGAAGAACATCTCCAAGACCAGCACCAAAGGGCTTGAAACGTCCACGTCCCTGACCTTATGGAAAGTCTGGAACCTGAATGTCGAATACACCTTTATGCGCGCCCTGGACGTCGGACCGGACGTTAACCGTTACGGCAAGCTGCTCACGTACAAACCGCAAAACAAGATCGATCTCAGCAGCACGCTGAAACTGTTCGGCGTGGAATGGAATTTGAATTACCATCTGATCGATTACCGCTATACCAACGCGGCGAACACCAAGTATCTTCCCGCGATCAGCACCTTTGATACGAACATTGCCTACCGCTTCAATGCCGGCAAGGTCGGCATGACCCTGGTCGGAGAGGTCAACAACCTCTTCAATGTCCCGGTCATGCTCACGGCAGGTACCGCCGAAGCGGGCCGTATCTTGAAACTGACCCTGGGCGCGAATTTCTAAGCGATTTAACTTTTAAATCGGGAGTATGAGAACTTGAAGAGACTTTATTCAGGATTCCTTCTTTTGGCGGCCCTCTGTCTGCATGCCGGGGAAGGGGCGACCGTCTATGGCGTCGTGCTGGACCGCAGCAACGGCCAGCCGCTCGTCGCCGTGAATGTCCTCTTCAAGAACACCGCGATCGGGACCATGACGAACGAGGAAGGATGCTACTTCATCCAGAACATTCCTCCGGGGAATTACGAACTGATCACCAGCATGATGGGCTACGAGCACGCCGTTCAGAACCTTCGCTTGCTGCCCGGTGACCGGATAAAGGTAGATTTCAGGATGAAACAGACCATTCTCGATTACGGAAAAAACGTCCTGGTCACTGCCTCCCGAACCCAGAAGCTCATCGAGGAGATCCCGGCTTCGGTCGACCTGATCGATGAAGAGACGCTCTCCATGATCGACCCGCAGGACGTAGGGGAGGCCCTGAAGAACATCAAGGGGCTCATGATCAAAAGCTACGGCGGCCTGGGCTCGACCCAGACCATCTCCCTGCGGGGTTCCAGCAGCGAGCAGGTGCTGATCCTGGTGGACGGGCAAAGGATCAACAACGTGCAGAACGGCCAGGTGGACCTGAGCAATCTGCCCTCGCATGATATCGAGAAGATCGAGGTCGTGAAAGGGGCAAGTTCAGCGCTCTACGGCTCGGACGCCGTGGGCGGCGTGATCAATATCATTACGCGCTCCCCCGGGGAGGAAGACCGCTTTTCGATCTCCGCCAAGGGAATACTCGGGTCCTTCCATTCGCGTTCCTTCGTTTCGTCATTGAACTATGCCGTAAAAGGCCTTGCCGTGAACGCCTCGTACAAATATCTCTATTCGCTGGGTGATTTCGACTATACGGATAATTACGGGACCGAGAGCACACGGCTCAATGCGGACATCGCCTCGCACAGTTTCAACGGCGGACTGGGCTATAAATTCACCCGTTCCCCGATGGACCCCGAGATCCGCCTGAAATACGATCACTACAGCTCCGAACGCGGTGCGCCCGGAACGATCGAACCCTATTATTACGAAGCGCGCATGTGGGACCGGTCCGACAATGTGAGCATGAATTTCAACAGCAAGATCTTCAATCCCTTCAACGACATTCGCTTCACAACCTCTTACCGGACGACCTGGAACCGGTATCTGAACAATGAAATGCTGGTCCCGACCGACAACAGCTTCGGGACACGGGCACTGAATTCCGAACTGCAGGGACATTCGGTCCTGAATCCCTACCTTGTGCTGACCTACGGGATCGGCGGGCAGTCCGACGCAATGGAGAACGAACAGCTTGACACCACCTACCGGCGCCTGACCTTTTATGCCTTTGTGATGAATGAATCCATTATCAAGTTCGACAGACCCTTTCTGCGGTCCCTCATCCTGACGCCCTCCCTGCGTTTTGACAGTCATTCGGACTTCAACGATGTCCTTTCCCCCAAGATCGGCCTTGTCCTGAACTTCGGTGAAACATGGAAGACCGGGATAAAATCCAATTTCGGCCTCAGTTACCGTGCGCCGACATTCAACGATCTTTACTGGCCGGAAGACGCCTATACCGTGGGGAATCCCGAACTTGAGGCGGAGTCCGGCAGAGACTGGGATCTCGGTTTCCGGCTGCAGTTCCCCGTGCTGGACGGCATGTATCTTGAAAGCGCGTTCTTCCACAACAGGATGACGAACCTGATCATCTGGGAATCGAACGCGGGCATGTGGATGCCGGACAATGTCGATGAAGCCCTGATAAAAGGCCTTGAGAACGGCCTTAAGCTGAATATCCTTGAAGGATATTTAAGCGCCGATATCAATTATACCTATCTGAGAGCCATCAATCTGTCGGGCAGCGCGAGCGAATACGGGAAACAGCTCGTCTATCGTCCGAAGCATACCTTTAATTTCTCCCTGCTGGGGGTCTATCGCATGCTTTCGGTGCAGTACGGCCTGAACATAACCGGCAAACGCTATACCGACCGCACGAACTCGGAAGTGAACGCCCTGCCGGCCTACGCCGTTTCGGACCTCATGTTCCTGCTGAAGCCGCATATCCGCGATCTTGACATGAACGTCAATTTCCAGATAAGCAATCTGTTTAACGCTCATTATACCGTTATGAAGAATCTCCCCATGCCGGGGAGAGAGTATCGCATATCGTTTGAGGTGAAATTCAATCAAAAAACCAACAAAAGGAGAGTGTCATGAAGAAACTGACAATCATGCTGACAGTTATTTTAACTGTTGTGGCGTTCAGCGGGTGTGACTGGTTCAAACCCCCGTACACCCCGCCGACCGGCGCCGACGCGAATGTCGCCGTGTACGTACTGAATTCAGCGGGAAGCATTTCGGTGATCGATCTGGAAGAAGATTCCGTCTACAACGACGTGGCGACCGTAGGCACCTGGCCGAATCAGCTCGTCTACCGCGACGGAAAACTGTATTGCGTGAACTCAGGGTCCAACAACATCACGATCTATGATGTTTCGACCTGGGAAGACGAAACCCCCATCGCGCTGGGAGCCGGCAACAATCCCATGAAGATGGTGTTCTATGACGACAATACCGCTTACGTGTCCTGCTCGGTTTCGAACAAGGTTTTGAAACTGAACATGGCCACCAAAACGGTCGCCCGCGAACTGAACGCAGGCGTCGGCTGTACGGGTATTGCGATCGCGAACGACAAAGTCTACGCCTCGAACACGGGCTACGTCTACGGATCGCCCTATCTGCAGGGAACCGTCAGCGTTTTTGACGCCGCCAGCGGCGACTCGGTCACGACCATCGATGTCGGAACAAACCCCCAGGACATCGCGCTTGCGGGCGACGGCAAATTGCACGTCGTTGCGACCGGCGACTGGTGGTCCATCTTCGGGACCGTTTCGGTCATTGACCCTGAAACGGATGCCGTCACCGCCACCTATCCTATCGGCGGCACGCCGGGCAGCATCGCGATCGATGAAGCGAACGGTGTCGGATACTGCGGTTCGTGGGGCACGGGCGCCATTGCTTACGATACCGACGACGGTACCGTGATCACCAGCACCTTCGCCGGTCACGGCGGATCGGGGATCATGTTCTTTGACGCTGTCTGGCTTTCCGACTGGGATGCCGACATGGTCTTCAAATACAGTACCGAAGGCACAGCCATCGATTCATTCCTCGTTGGCGATTCCCCCTCGGCCCTTGCATTCAGGAACGATCCTCAGGACTAACACTACGACGATGTTCAGAGGGATCTTGACCAAGATCCCTCTGAATATTACATGAAGGAGGATTCAGTCATGTATAAGGCAACAAGATTTTCCGTATTATTTTCTTTACTTCTATCGGTCATTCTTTTCAGCGGATGCGCTCAGACCGAACAACGCATCATTTCCTTATCCCCGAGCCAGACCGAGATCGTCTACGACCTGGGTCTGGAAGATTATCTGGTCGGATGGTCGAAATACGACTGCTATCCGCCGGAAGTGCAGGAGCGCAAGGGATGGCTCCCTTATGACGATTACAAATTCGTTTCAATTGAAGATGAACTGCAAAAGGATGTGGCGGTTGTCAGTTATTTTACAAAGATCAATTATGATCTGATCAAAGAGCTTGACCCGACCTTGATTCTGGCCATTGACCCCATACAGAAAAAAATGGCCGATTCATTGAAAGTCCTCGGCTATAACGTTATGTATTTTCACCCGACGACCGTCGAGGAGGTCTGGGACATGCTGGTCAGTATCGGGGACGAGACCGGCGTGGGCGCGCGGGCAAGACGGCTGACCGAAAAAGCCCGGAAAGAGATGAAAGAGCTTCAGGAGATCACAAGCAAACTGCCCAAAGTGAAAGTCTATTTTGAGATCAATCACTACGGACCCTATGTGCTTGGATCGGGATCCCCCATGGACCAGCTACTGGAGATCGCCGGCGGCGTGAATATCTTCAAGGATGTCGAAGGACTGGCCTTCAAGGCGGAGCATCAGGACATCATTGACCGGGACCCGGACGTGATCCTGACGCCTCTGTGGCCGCATGCCGGAAGGTACGAGGTCACCACCGTCCGGGAGATCGTGACGCGCAAGGGATATGAGACTATCACCGCCGTTAAGAACGACCGGGTTTACCATTATGATTCAAGCTTGCTGAAATGCCCGAGCCTTCGGCAGGTGACCGCAGCCAAAAAACTGGCATATCTTTTGCATCCTTATCATTTCAGAAATCCCGAAAACTCCGTATCTCCCTGGGAACTGGGGAAGATCGATGCAACCTATCCGCCGGAAAAGCCGCTGAAATAGTATTTTTGGAGTAAAAATGAATCACGATTATTGTGTAAAGGATATCGCTCTGAATGTTCAGGGTCAGCAGAAGATCGACTGGGCGGCAAAATGGATGAAGGTCCTGAACCGTCTGGCGGAACGATATGAAAAGGACGGATCGTTCAGGGGCAAGCGCATCACCATGTGCATTCATCTGGAAGCCAAGACCGCCTACCTTGCAAGCGTCATCAAGCGGCTCGGGGCCGAAGTGTGGATCACGAGCAGCAACTCGATGTCCACCAAGGATGACGTCTGTGCGGCGCTTGCCAAACAGGGGATCCACGTGCATGCCATTCATGGCGCCGACCGGAAAGCCTTTCATGAATTTCTGGTCTCGGTCGTTGCCTGCAAACCGCACGTCGTCGTTGACGACGGGGGAGATATCTGCGAATTGCTGCATCAGAATCCCGGGTATGCGGAGAACCTGATGGGCATCTGCGAAGAGACCACGACCGGTGTCCAGCGCTTAAAAGAAAAAGTTAAGAAGGGTATCCTGAAATACCCCGCCTTTGCGATCAATGACGCGCAATCGAAGTATCTGTATGACAACCGTTACGGAACGGGCCAGTCCACCTGGACGGCGATCACCCATCTGACCAATATGACGATCGCCGGCAGGGTCGTGGTCATTGTCGGGTACGGCTGGGTCGGAAGGGGCGTCGCGGTCCGCGCGGCGGGTCTCGGCGCCGAAGTGATCATCACCGAGATCAATCCCTGGAAAGCCATGGAAGCCCGCATGGACGGATTCCAGGTCATGCCCATCGAAGATGCCGCCCCGCGGGGAGATTTCTTCGTGACAGCGACCGGCGAGGATGACGTCATCCGTTTGGAGCATGTCGAGAACATGAAGGACGGGGCATTTCTTTCCAATGCGGGACATTTCGGATATGAGATCGCCGTCCCCGCCCTCTACAGCAAGGCGATATCCGTCAACACCGCCCGTGAAAATGTCGAAGAGATCATCTTCGCGAACGGCAAGAAGGTCTACCTCCTGTCCAAGGGCGATATCATCAATATCGCCGGCGGACTGGGTCACCCGGTGGAGATCCTGGACATTTCGTTTTCTCTCCAGCTGGCGTCCATCCACCATGTGCTGAACAGCCGTTATACGGAAGGGAAATTATACAACGTGCCGGCTGAGATCGATGAAATGGTCATCCGGGAAAAAATGCTGGTCGAGAACATCCGGATCGATGAAGACA
>CALMFL010000330.1 GCA_937862595.1 uncultured Fidelibacterota bacterium | reverse complement strand
CGACAAGATATTTCCCCTGATCGTTCGTGACGACGGCAACCTTTTTGCCTTGTTCCATGAGCATCTTGCATGCCCGGATGATCGATGTGGTCTTCCCGCTTCCCAGGAATCCCGTTACAAGGTGAAGGTCCATAAGGATACTAGGTAAGTAAGGTTTTTATTTTCGCGACGAATTCGGTGTGGTTCGGAATGATCGAGGACGCGTAGAGCGATCCGTTCACGTAAATGGAAGGCAAATTCTTAACGCCCAGCTTTTTGACGCGGGCAACGTTCTCGATCTCGGTGATCTTGTATTCGACCACGTCGATATCCTCGCCGAAGATCCCGATCAGGCGCATGGCCGCTTCTTTCAGATATCCGCAGGCCGCGCAGGACGCGGAATCGACGGTGAACACTTCGATAAGAGGCTTTTCAAGATGTTGATAATCAGGAAGATGCACGTCTATATTCAAGTCCTCTTTCCGGTAATGTTCCAGCATGATCCCGGCGGATCCCGGGTTGCGGACGGCATCCATAATGCCGACGGCATTTTCAACCGGGGTGTCGTAGGGCATGTCGCAGCCGGGAGAGATGATGAGTCCCCGGGTATCGATCTCCGATAAAAGATCGAGAACGAATTTTACATTGTCCTGCTGGGTCCCGAGAAGCATCACCGTGGTCAGCGGAACATTTCCCCCGATCACGATCCCATGGGCGTCGGTGATGCGTTTCGCCTGCGCCATATCGATGTTCTCGTCGATCGAGATGATATCGGGATGGGTATGGCACATCACGTCCATATTTTTCGTCGCATCGCCGCAGACAAAGAGGGAGGAGTAGGCGCCCCGTCCCTTGATATGGGCGAAGATCTCCTTCAGGGGCTGATGAAGGTACTGCACGAACATTTCGGGCGATATCTGCGAAACAACGGGGTCCACGACCGCGATCACATCCATTCCCGCGGCAACGTACAAGTCCGTCATGGCGTTGGCAACGCGCGTGCAATAGGCGATCAGCTCATGCACCTTTTCCTCGTCGGTATAGGTGTCCATGAACAGCTCGGAACCGCGCAGGTGCGTCGCCAGGGTCAGGGGTCCGCAGATCAGTCCGTACAGGGCCGTCGCATCACCGACCGAAGCCTTCATGCGCCGCATGACGTCCAGGACGACCGGGATCCTTCCGTCATCCTTGCCGGGGATCTTTTCCGGAATGACGAATCCGGACTCCAGGGGATGGGTGACCACCGAGGGCGGGCTGTCCTCCGCCCATAAAAGTTCGCAGCCCAGGATCTCGGCCTCGAGCTGCAGGTCAAAGATCACCGGCTGCCCGTCGGGTA
>CALMFL010000329.1 GCA_937862595.1 uncultured Fidelibacterota bacterium | reverse complement strand
GGCATCAGCGCTAAGGCCGCCGGCTCGCCGCCGCATATTCGCAATACCAATATGATGAATATTAATGATATATTCGGTATTGATTACGAATAGAATAATATTATCATAATATTCTTGTCAATATTGCGTGATGATGGTATATTTCTGATGATTGATAAGATGGGATGTGGTCTAAAGGCAAGGCGCTCGGCTGTTAACCGAGAAGATAGGGGTTCGATTCCCTTCATCCCAGCAAGAAGCTGACCGGACGCGATCCGGCTTTTTACTATAAGCTGAAATGAACCTATGCGCCGTCACCCAATCGCGGAGAGAAAGCATGTCATACCACGTACTGAAATTCGGGGGTTCCAATCTGAAGAAACGGGATGATATCCTCCGGATCATCGAGGTGATCGGAAAATACGACACCCCGCTCGTCATCGTGGTCTCGGCGTTTTACGGCGTCACCGACATGCTGATCGAGGCATTGGATCGGGTTAAAACGGATGAATCGGCGATCGCGCCCCTGATGGACAAGCTCTTGTCGATGAAACGCGAAACCCTGGAGAACGTGGTCGGCGACGATGAAGCCGTCGGGACACTTTACGCCGGCATCGTGGCCAGGACCGCAAAGCTCAGGCAGTATCTGCAGGGGGTCAGTTTTTTCGGCGATACGCCGGATTTCATTTCCGACACCGTTCTAAGTTACGGAGAACGCCTGAGTTCCCTGATGCTCACCTCGCTCCTGCGGCATTTCGGGGTGGAAGCCGTTGAACTGCTTCCCGAGGCGCTGGGCCTGATCACGGACGGCGAATACGGAAATGCCAGCGTCGATTTTTCCAGGGCCAAACCACAGGTAAAAGCGGCGATAAAAGGGAAGCGCATTGTGATCGTACCGGGCTTTTACGGCGTTTCGCAGGAAGGTAAAACGACCCTGCTCGGACGCGGAGGAAGCGATTATTCCGCGGCCGCCATCGCCCGCTGCATCGATGCGGAAAGTCTTGATCTTTTCAAAGACGTCGACGGCTTCCTGACCGGGGATCCCCGTTTCGTGGACGCGCCCCGGCGCATCGAAAAGCTGAGCTACATGGAGTCGGCCGAACTGTCCTATTTCGGCGCAAAAATATTGCATCCCCGGACCGTAGAGCCCCTCAGGGAAGCGGGCATCCCGATCCGCATCTATAACATTGCGACGGTGGAGGATCTTTCCCGTCCGCTGACGACCATACAAAAAGCCTCCGGGATCCATGACGACGTGATCAAGAGCGTGACCTTCAGCGACGATATCGGCATTCTGAAACTGAAAGGGGCCGGGATCGGGAACAAGCCGGGCATTCTCTCAAAAGTCAGTTCCGCCCTCGATCACGCCGGGATCAACATCAAGTCCGTCATCACCTCACAGACCACGATCAACATCCTGATCGAAACGGCCTATCTGGCGGCGTCGTCCCAGCTTGTCAGGGATCTGGAACTTCATGCCGTCAGTGAGATCATTGTGGAGAAAGACATTTCGGTGATCGCGGCCGTCGGGAACGGCATCATGGAGAAGGTCGGGCTAGCCGGACGCATCTTTACCGCCGTATCCCAGAAAGGGATCAATATTGAGATCATTTCCGTCGGAGCGTCCCCCGTCGCCGCCTATTTCATCGTAAAACGCAGCGACCGGGCCGCGACCATCCGGGCGATCCACGACGAATACGTGAGATGAAACGGTGCCGCCGTTTCCGCCTGCAGGATCGTATCCGATCGCATTAAAATCATTTTGGTATTTGACATATTTGTTCTATCTTCGGACGATGAAACAAGGGGAACTGACATTGGAACTCACAAAGATCTTTCATTTCGATATGGCGCACCGCCTCAGCTTTCATGAAGGGAAATGCAGGAATCTGCACGGACATACCTATCGGCTGGAAGTGACCTTGAGCGGAGACGCCGACGAGAACGGCATGGTGCTTGACTTCAATGAAATGAAACGCATCATCGACGAGCGCGTTGTGGACGTTCTGGACCATGCAACGGTCATCTATCATGACGATGCGCTGCTGATGAACGCCTTTCCCAAAGAGTTGAAACACGTGGTCTTTCCTTTCGAGGTCACCGCGGAGAACCTTTGTATCTGGATCTATGATCAGCTGGACACTGCGGGATTAAACATTAAACAGGTTGTAATATGGGAAACGGAAAACAGCAAAGCAGTTTATACAAGATAAACGAGATCTTTTACAGTATTCAGGCCGAAGGTTACTGGAGCGGGACGCCGGCCGTCTTCATCCGCTTTGCCGACTGCAATCTTCGCTGCGACTTCTGCGATACGGAATTTCTGACCGGCATCGACATGAGCGTATCCGAGATCATGGCGAACATCACCGGCTATCCCTCGAAATTTGCCGTTCTCACCGGCGGCGAACCCCTGATGCGCGATACGACCGAACTGGTCACAGCCCTGAAGGAAGCAGGCTATTACGTCTCCGTTGAGACCAACGGGATGTTCAGTCCGAAACACGCGCTGTTCGACTGGATCACGATCTCTCCGAAATCGGATAAGCTGAAGCTCAAAAAGTGCAGCGAGATCAAGATCGTCCTGGGCGTCGACGAGTACCCGGAAACCTACGGCATCGAAGCGGAGCATAAATACATCTCGCCCAAAAACCCCACGCACGACCGTCCCATCGGGACCCATTCGGCGGAATTCTTCGACGTTCATGCGGCGCAGTATTGCTACCGCTACGTGCTGAAACATCCCGAATGGCGGCTGACGCTGCAGAACCATAAGATCATCGGAGTAAAGTAATGCATCCGCGAACGGCCCTGATCCTCTTTTCGGGCGGACAGGATTCCACGACCTGCCTCTACTGGGCAAAGACGGTTTTCTCCAATGTGGAAACGGTCTTTTTCCACTATGAACAGCGCCACCGGATCGAGTATGATGCCGTGAAGCACATTAGCGAAAAAGAGAAGATGCTTCTGCACGAACTCCATCTGCCGGCATTCAAGGAGATCGGCGGCACGGCCATGATCGACGAGATCGCCATCAGGAATAAGAAGAACGGCGTTCCGAACACCTTTGTGCCAGGACGCAATATCGTCTTCCTCACTCTGGCGGCCTCGCTTGCCTACAAGCGCAAGATCCATGATATCGTCATCGGGGTAAATGATGCGGACTATTCCGGTTATCCCGACTGCCGGTCCGGCTTTATCGCGTCCATCCAGCAGTCCCTGAGCACCGGCCTGGACTACGACATTCGCATCCATGCGCCTCTCCAGTCGATGAACAAGGCGGATATCTGGGCCATGAGCGACAGACTGGGCGTACTTGACATCATCGTCAATCATTCTCACACCTGCTATCTGGGCGATCATCACACCCTTCATTCATGGGGATACGGCTGCGGCACATGCCCGGCCTGTTTGCTTAGAAAAGCGGGTTTCGAAACCTACCTCTCTCAAAAAGCCTAGTTTGCGCAGTCCGATAAGGGCCTTTGGGAATGCACCTCATCCGAAGACCCCTGCGCCTTACGTAACCATCAGCATGATGAGCCTTATCCTTACGGCCATCATTCAAAAGGGACACCATGAAAAACACGACAAAGAACATTCTTATTTTCGATACGACCTTACGGGACGGGGAGCAAAGCCCCGGAGCATCCCTGACGGTCAATGAAAAAGTCATGATCGCCGAGCAGCTGGCAAAGCTGGGGGTGGACATTATCGAAGCCGGTTTCCCCGTTGCCTCGTCGGGCGACTTTGAAGCCGTCAAAAAGATCGCCAGAACTATTGAAGGCCCTGTGATCTGCGGCCTGGCCCGGGCGGTCGATGCGGATATCGACTGCTGCTGGGAAGCCGTGAAATACGCAAAACGGCCCAGGATCCACACCTTTATCGCCACGTCGGACATCCATCGCGACGAAAAACTGCGCAAAAGCAAGGAAGAGGTCATCGCCTCCGCCGTTCGCGCGGTCAAACGGGCGAAAGGCTATTGCGACGACGTTGAATTTTCACCCGAAGACGCCGGCCGGACCAGTCTCGAGTACATGTGCGATGTCGTCCGGGCCGTGATCGCGGCCGGCGCGACCACGATCAATATTCCCGACACCGTCGGCTACACCGAACCGGAAGAATTCGCCCACCGCATCAGGACCCTGTTCGAAAAGGTCCCCGAAGCAAGGGATATCGTGGTAAGCGTGCATTGCCACAACGACCTCGGCAATGCCGTCGCGAATTCCCTGGCGGCCGTGAAGCAGGGGGCGACGCAGGTCGAGTGCTGCATCAATGGCATCGGGGAACGCGCCGGCAACGCATCCCTGGAAGAGATCGTCATGAACCTGAAGACCCGCAGGGATTTCTTTGAGGCCGACACCCGCATCAACACCCGCGAACTCTTCAAGACCAGCCGCCTGGTCTCCAACCTGACCGGCCTTGAGATTGCCCGCAACAAAGCCATCGTGGGGAGAAACGCCTTTGCGCACGAAGCGGGCATTCACCAGCACGGCGTCCTCCAGAGCAAAGCGACCTATGAGATCATGAACGCGGAAGAGGTCGGCTGGGCCGGCGACACTATCGTCATCGGAAAACACAGCGGAAAACATGCCGTAACGGCATTGCTCGAGGAGGAAGGATACCTTCTGAACGAGGAGCAGACGAATTTCGTCACCGAAAAAGTCAAGGAACTTGCAGATAAGAACAAAACCGTCGAACGCGATGACGTGCTGGCGATCGCCATGGACGTTATCGGCCAGCTGCCGGACCAGGAGAAACGCATCAGGCTGGAAGGCTTTACCGTTGTGACCGGGAGCGGCATGACGCCGACGGCCTCGGTCAAGCTCCTGATCGACGGAACGGAACGGATCGGCACCGGCGTAGGGGACGGGCCGATCGACGCCCTCAGCAAGGCGGTGTGGAGCCTTATCGATCCCTCCGTGAAATTGCTGGAATATAACCTGAAAGCCATCACCGGCGGAACGGACGCCCTGGCGGATGTCTCGATCAAGCTGCAGGATGCGGGGGGAAGGATCTTTTCCGGACGTGCCGTCAACGAAGACGTGATCAAAGCCGGCGTGCAGGCGATCATCAGCGGACTGAACCGGGCGATGAACGCCTCCGGCGGTAAATGACCTCAACAAGATAAAGGACTTATAGAATGGGACAGACCATTACGGAAAAAATACTTGCCCGGCACTGCGGAAAGGAAAGCGTACGGCCGGGAGAGCTGATCAACGCACGGCTTGACCTTATCATGTGCCACGACGTCACCACGACCCCCGCGATCGATATGCTCCGGGAGCACGGGATCAACAAGGTCTTCGATCCCGATAAGATCGTTATTATGCCGGACCATTTCGTACCGAATAAGGATATCCAGTCCGCGGAAATGGTCCGAAAGATCCGCTTGTGGGCACGGGAAATGGGTATTGAGGCCTTTTATGAACTCGGGAATC